>JAUVKE010000133.1 GCA_030592105.1 Desulfobacteraceae bacterium | reverse complement strand
GATAGCGGTTAATGACATTTTATAAATTAGTAGAATTCCTTAATTCATCATTCATAATTCAAAATTCATCATTTTCTTATAAACTTCAGGTATAATTTGAAGCATGCTTAAAATCAGCAATGGGGCTGTTATTTTAAGTGGTTGTATCTATTATGATAAAGCTTTACCTGATGCACAAAAGCCTCGATGCGGGTCAGCATATTCGTCCCCATCTGGGCGTCAAAAACAAGATTCAACAGAGGAAAATTTTTATACTCCTGCAAAGCATTTTTTAAAATCGGGATGGATATATTTCCCAGCATACAGTTTAAAACATAAATATTACACAGACCTGATACACCTGATAAAGCAAAGCCTCTGGCCCTGGCCGTGAATGTGGAAAGAATGGTATCTATATCAACACAGATATAGGGTTCAGCCTCCGACAAGATAGTTTTTCTGTCAATAATTCCAAAGGGGCTAAAACTGCTGTCCAAAGATTTTTCTGCATGTTTTATACAGAAATCGACCCAGAATTTTCTTAGAAAATAATAAAAAGCAGCACCGATCTCCCCCTTTTTTAAACGGTCTTTATGGTAATAATATGCGGAATAAAAAGCGAGGTTATTAGTTATGGTGAGCCCGTGGATTTTTACCTCAATTCCAAGGTTTTCAAGTATTCGAACAAAGTCCTGATTGGCCCAGCGGTTCAAAACAGTATAAAATTCTCCCACAATTCCAATAACAGGCCGGGGGACTGACATATCAACATCTACTTTTTCCAAAGCTCTGACAGCTTTTTTTAATGCTGAATGAATTTTATAATCAACAATGGAAAAAATTCCCCGGCAATGTGCCGTGGCTTCTGAAATTTCCTCAATTCCTGATTCATAAACGAGGTCTGTTTCTCCAAAATTTTTTTCATAGGGCCGCACATGGAGCCTGAACCTGTCTAAGACCTCTGTTGCCATGAGCCCCTGCCATAGCTGGACTGTAAAACCGAGCCCGAAAAGTCCGGTCAATTCCTCAAAACGGGTTGAGCAAAGGGGAGCAATCACAGGAACTTCAGGGATACCCATCCGTTTAAACAGGGCGGCATGGCCAAGTGAATATTGTGAAAACCTGCACGCTCCATCATAATTCAACATGAAAAAAGCAGCATGTTCAGGATCAAAGCCAGGTTCATGTGTCATTTTCACAAAATCCCCGCAGGTGACTATAAAGGGATGGCATTCCCTGCCGGAGGTTACCTGACGCCCAAGGTACTCGGTTTTTTCATCTGGTTTGGGAAGAATGGAAAAGTCGAATCCGGCAGATTCAAAAGCAGCTTTAAATATTGAGCTGAATGCTGAGGAAACATATGGAACATAAAGAGTTCTGTTTTTGAGTTTTTTTACAATATCCGGCTCAGGTTTCCAGATATTAAGACGGGGCCCCTTTGATTTTATTACAAGATTTAAAGGTGCCTGGGGCTCACAGGTTTTAATTTGTGTATCAAGGGTATCAAGAAAAGCTTCTATCCGCGTGACAAGCCCTGCGTCACCTGTATGCTCATCAATCTCAAGTACCAGATATGGTTTATCCTGGAGAATATCCTCCATATATTTAATAAAAAAAGAATCAGGACCGCACCCGAAATTTGTAAGAAGAACAGGGAAAAACCTTTTGTCATTTCTAAGCCAGAAAAGTACTTTTAAAAGATCACGGGTATTTTTCCAAACCACATTTTCATAATGTTCAGGAAGAGTTATTTCATCCAGGGGAAGCATATCAAAAGGTATTACAAGTTCCCCTTCACGCCTTAATTTACCTGCAAGATGAAGATTTAAGCCAGGATCAAAAATATTATGTGATTTTCCAAGAAGCACAAGGCATCTGTCTCCAGGCCCCAGCGCTTCAAGAACCTCCTTCCCCCGGCTCCGTCTCCAATCATCAAAATTGTTCTGGGAATTTCTGGCTTTATTAACAGCCTGTTTTATTTTCCCTGGAACATGCCCCAGAGATTTGCCCATGGCCATGATGGTTTCATTGAAATCTTTTACGGAATCACTCCAGCGTATCACAGGTGCCAGAATTTTGGCATCTGTCCCCATGGCAGCACCCATCATATATGGCAAAGCCTGAATATAAGGACAATTATAAGTTCTGTGTATGTCATCTTTATTTTTATGATGATCAATTTCGCAAGGAAGAAATATCTGGTCAGCCCCTATGGATACCAGATCCCCAATATGACCATAAATTGTTTTAATGGGAAAACATGTTTCTGACTGAACCTTTAAAAGCCCCTCCTGGATAAGTGAGTTATTCGTCCTTTCCGAAAGTATTACATGGTACCCGAGGGTCTTGAAAAAAGACTCCCAAAAAGGGAAATAATCAAAAAAACTGAAACTGCGGGGAATCCCCATGACCGGTTTTTCAGATTCTGGCAAAACGTCCATTTCAAAACCCTTTACAAGATGTTCTTCCCGTTCCTTAAAAAGGTCGGGCAAATGAGAATAATCCCGGGAATCAGCAACCTTTTCATATCTGCCGCAAAGGCTTCCATAATATGAGGATAGTTCCCCATCTATATAAATTTGATGAATAGTGCACAGATTGGGACATTTTTGACATTCAAATTTTTTTACTTCATAGGGACGTTCTTTTAAACTAAATCCTGCGAATCTGCTCTGCAAAGGTGGTGAATCAATGGATGCCAGAGCCGCTCCCAGGGCGCCTGTAACATTATGGTGCTCTGGAATGATCAATGTTTTTTTAAGGATACTTTCAAAAGCAGCAACAACGCTCTGGTTTGCTGCCACACCTCCCTGGAAAAAAATTTTCCCCTCGATTTTTTTATTTTCCACTACCTTTTCAAGATAATTGGATGCAATGGCATATGAAAGTCCCGCTGTGAGATCTCCGGGATTTTTACCATTCTGCTGATGATGAATAAGGTCGGATTCCATGAAAACCGTACACCTGGCGCCGAGATTCACAGGGGCATCAGAGGAAAAAGCGAGTCTGCTGAAATCTTTTTTTATCTCCACCTTGAGCCGGGAGCCCTGCTCCTCCAGAAAAGAGCCTGTCCCTGCTGCACAAACATTGTTCATTTCAAAATCTATTACACGGCCATTTTTACATTTAATATACTTTGAATCCTGCCCCCCTATCTCAATAATGGTATCGACTTCAGGATCAATATGAACAGCCGCCCTGGCCTGGGCGGATATCTCATTTATCACCATGTCGGCACCCACAAAATCTCCGATAAAATAACGGCCGCTCCCTGTTATCCCAACTCCGCAGATTTTAATATTCGTACCTATCCTGCCGGCTATATCCTCCAATCCAGCCTTAACTGCTGTAACAGGTTCCCCTCGGGTCTGCCTGTATATTTTTACGACAAGTTTTCCCTGCTTATCTACGAGGACAATATTGGTACTTGCAGCGCCAACATCGATTCCAAGAAATAACTCATTAGAATCTTTGCTTGTTATTCCGAAATACTGATCCTGGGTATCCGGGGGAGATGACTTGGGAATTAAGGGTTTCAAATAAACTTCAGAAGGCCGGAACCCTGCAGAGGCAATGGCCTTTTTTATACTTCCTGTGAGTAAAGATTTTTGCGCGGATGAGCCGGATGGATTCTCCCTTGCCATAATTGCCGTGCCAAAAGCACCCATAACAAGAAAATGTTCAGGAATAATTAGACTGCCAAAGCCGTTTGTCGGAAGATTTTTAAAAGCCTTTACAACCGCCTGATTTGCAGCAACTCCGCCCTGAAACATAACAGGGGGTTTAAATATTTTTCCCTTACCCAGATTGGCTATAAAATTTCTGGCAAGGGCATGGCACAAACCTGCCAGTATATCCGGTTTGGGAGTCCCCTCCTGCAAAAGATGCACCATATCACTTTTTGCAAAAACACTGCATCTTCCTGAAATACTGGCAGGTTTTTTTGAAGAAAGAGCAGCAGAGGCAAAGTCATCAATGGTCATTCCCAGACGATGGGCCTGCAAATCAAGGAAAGAGCCTGTGCCTGCCGCACAGACCTCATTTAAAACATGATCCACAATCACAGGTTCTCCGGTTTCAGGATCCTGGTCAATAAATATCAGTTTGGAATCCTGCCCCCCGATTTCTATTATTGTCCGAACTTCGGGATGAAAAAAACAGGCGGCCCTGGCCTGGGCAATTATCTCGTTAATATCAGGGATATCGAGGATTTTCCCGGCAAACTTTCTGCCGCTTCCTGTGACCGCTATACCTTCAAAAAAATTAAATTCATCGCTCAATTCATTTAAGGATTCGAGCAAAACCTGCAAAGGTCTCCCTTTGGTACGTTTATATGTGGAAGCCCTGATCTTTTCTGAATCATCTATAATAACCAGGTTCAAGCTCACGGAACCGATATCAATTCCCATGTAAAATTTTGGTATTTTCATAAATAGCAGCTGTTCAACTGTAAGTCGGTTAGCGATTTATAGCTTGCCAAGGGTGCAATATAAAAAAGTAACATTTTTCAGATAAAGGGTATTTTTCACCTAACATACTGATTTAATGCCGAATCATGAAGATCCCTGCGCTCGTTCCCGGGATCTGCCTGGGAACGGGAAAAAATCGTGAAAATCAGCAGTTTCCATTTTTGCACCTCCCTATGCCATTAATAGCATTTTTTATAATGCCATATTTTACATTAAATTAATACGGCAAGGCAAGTTTATTTGTTTTTCCGCTGCTGAAAATAAATTAGACAAACATACGTTTTTTAGTTATGGTGATTGTAAATGGGCATAATCATGGAAAAGGTAAAAGATCGGAATCGACCCTGTCCTAACCGGACATTACTGGAAAATACCAGAAAAAATTATGATGGCGTTAAAGATGATGTTTATTCGAGTAGCCTTTAATAAAGGCTACCTGACTTTCTAATATATTTCATCAAACAGGTGCAAAAAAATGAATCCTGACATGGAAAAATCTTTACAAAAATTCATGAAAGAGTCTAAACTTTTAAGCGTTTTAACAGGCGCAGGAATTTCAGCTGAAAGTGGAATCCCCACATTTCGAGGACGTGAAGGATTTTGGACAATAGGCTCAAAGGAATATCATCCCCAGGAGATGGCAACATATAAAATGTTCCTGAAAAAGCCCTTTGAGGTTTGGAAGTGGTATTTATACAGAATGAAAATCTGCAGCAATGCCGGGCCTAACCCAGGACATCTTGCCCTTGTTCAAATGGAAAAACTTTTTAAAAACCGTTTTAAATTAATAACTCAAAATGTTGACGGCCTCCACCTTAGAGCGGGCAATACCATGGAAAACACATATCAGATACATGGAAACATTTTTTATATGCGCTGCATGGACGAATGCCGTTCTGAAATTTATCCACTTCCTGACAAATTACCAGGAAAGGAAAAAGATGAAGATCTAACTAAAAAAGAAAAAGAACTTATAAAATGCCCTGCATGTGGAAAAATTACCCGTCCCCATGTATTGTGGTTTGACGAAGCTTATGATGAAAAATACTATAAATTCAGCAGTTCACTTAAAGCAGCAGAAAATACCGGGCTTCTTTTGATTGTAGGAACATCGGGGAGCACCAACCTGCCCAACCAGGTGGCAAGAACGGTTCAGAATAATGGAGGGACAATTATTGACATTAATATCGAAGAGAACAGCTTTACCGATATTGCATTATCATCAGACAAAGGGTATTTTATGAACCAGCCGAGCAGTACAGCCCTGCAGTCAATATTAAAAATATTCCAAAATCTGTAGCATTTTAAATAAGGGGAAAAGGGAATCGATATCATTTTTAAGGAGGTCTTTAGAACAGAGCTGTTCACACATAATTTAATTCTCCTCTTTATTATATTTTTCATCATGACTTGATATGTAAAATCAAAGATGAAACTATTTAGGAGAATTATACTCTAACTGCGCGAAACATACATTAGCTACGAAAAATCTGAGCCGTAAATTTCCACTGATACTCATAACTGAAAAGATGAAGAAGTAGGAAAAAATATAAATGTTTGAACAGACTTTTAAAAATATTGACGACACCCTCTGGAAAGACGCTGGTTGTGGAAGTGAGTTGGATTATGTAGAGCAGACCTCGTGGGTGTTGTTTCTGAAATATCTGGATGATTTAGAAAAAGACAAAGCCACCGCAGCCGAACTAACAGGTAAAACGTACACCAATATCATTTCTCCCGAATTTCAATGGACAAAATGGGCAGCCCCAAAATTAAAAAATGGCAAGATTGATCATAACGCTTTAATCGGCGATGATTTGGTGGACTTTGTAAACGGTAAACTTTTTCCCTATCTGAAAAAATTCAAAACCAATGCGGAAAATGCAAATACCATTGAATATAAAATTGGTGAGATCTTCAGCGAACTGAAAAACAGAATTCAAAGCGGTTATAATCTCCGTGAAGTGGTGAACCTGATTGACGAACTTCGTTTCAGAACTCATAAGGAAAAGCATGAGATGAGCCATCTGTACGAAGCGAAAATTAAAAATATGGGGAATGCAGGGCGTAATGGCGGCGAATATTACACACCCCGTCCGCTGATTAAAACCATTGTTAACGTGGTTGCTCCCAAAATTGGCAATAAGATTTATGATGGCGCGGCAGGCTCTGCTGGTTTCTTGTGTGAAGCCTTTGAGTATTTGAAAAAGAGCAAAAAATTATCTACTTCCAACACCGAAAAGTTGCAGAAAAAAACCTTTTACGGCAAAGAGAAAAAGTCGTTGGCATACATTATTGGCATTATGAATATGATATTGCACGGGGTTGAAGCCCCAAATATTGTCCATACCAATACCCTTGCCGAAAACCTTGCCGACATACAGGAAAAAGACCGCTATGATGTGATTTTGGCAAATCCCCCTTTTGGTGGAAAAGAAAGAGCCGAAGTACAACAAAACTTTCCCATAAAGACAGGTGAAACCGCTTCTCTGTTTTTGCAGCACTTTATTAAAAGATTAAAGGCTGGCGGAAAAGCTGGCGTGGTAATTAAAAACACCTTTTTAAGCAATACCGATAATGCCTCT
>JAUVKE010000325.1 GCA_030592105.1 Desulfobacteraceae bacterium | reverse complement strand
AGCCCCTGCTAAAAAACCAAAAGCCGCAGCAAAGAAAAAAGCACCTGCAAAAAAGAAAACAGCAACAAAGAAGATCGTAAAAAAGAAGGTCGTAAAAAAGAAAACAGCAACAAAGAAGATCGTAAAAAAGAAGGCTGCAAAAAAGAAGGTCGTAAAAAAGAAGGTCGTAAAAAAGAAGGCTGCAAAAAAGAAGGCTGTAAAAAAAAAATCAGTAAAAAAACCGGGCGGTGATGCACGCAAAAAAGTAATGCAGACCATTAAGCGTCTACGCAACCAGGGAAAATCTTATGGACAGATTACAAAATATCTTGACTCCAAAAAACTTCCCACTTTTTCAGGAAAAGGAAAATGGCATGCTCAGACAGTTGCAAATCTGTTGAAAAGTGCATAATGAAGTCAACATGTGAATAATAAATTGCCCTGGCCAGCTACATGAAGCCTTGGAATAATTGGTCACCACTCATGTGACCCTTTGCTGGCTATCCGCATATGGCAATCAAAACCGCTGAGCTATACAAAGAATCACCTTCATTCAAGTCTGATTTATGGTGCAATATCGCGTTTGGCAATTATGAACAAATGCCCCTGAGAGTTTATTGATATATTCTCTCCATAAATTAATTGTGACCAAACACTTTTTTGTGAAGTGATCGGTTTTTCTGAAGCTTAAAAATATTTTAGGAGGTTTTGGGTATGGCAAGCGGTATAGTAAAATGGTTTAGCGATAAAAAAGGATTTGGCTTCATTGAAAAAGAAGACGGCGGAGATGTATTTGTGCATTATTCCTCCATTAATACATCCGGGTTCAAAACCCTATCAGAAGGTGACCGGGTGACTTTTGACATCGAGGAAGGCAACCGGGGGCCGGCAGCAAAAAATGTTACAAAAGCATAGATTGGTGTAACATATAGGTTATAGCCGGCATCCCGTTTAATTAAACGGGATGCCGGCTATAAAAAAGTTGTTTTACATTTCGGAATGGATTGTCTATATCTACGCCGATATCCATATTCTGAAAATTTGAATATTCAAAACCGAAGGATAATCTGCACATACACCCTTATAGTGAGACCTTTGAAAATGCCCCCCTTTTGCCCAATTTCAAGTCATCTGTATAATCATTTCCCTTTGACAGATAAGATTATTTTTCATAAAATTTATATTGAATGAAATAAGGACTATTATGAATAGCCATAAGGCTGCATGTTTAAACTGCAACGGCTCCCTGACCCTGCGACAATCATGACGGAAAGTATATTTGCGGTGCAGGTCCTGCAACGCAGAATTCCCAATTGAAAAATATATTGGGCTGATGGATGATTATTTAGAAGACCAGTTGGGCGACATCCCATGTAACAGATTATAAACCATTGGATAATAATGTAAATACATTCCAGCTTCAGATTATCTTTTTCCTGATTTTACTAAATGAAAAAAAATTTTAAAATCATTATCGAATACGATGGTACAAACTTTCATGGATGGCAAAGGCAGAAAAATGCCCGGACAATTCAAGGAGAAATTGAGAGGGCAATCAACTCACTCACCCGTGAAAAAATCACTCTCACAGGCTCCGGACGGACAGACGCCGGTGTCCATGCCTTCGCACAGACGGCCAACTTTCATTGTGACAGCAGGCTTTCCCCTGAAACCTTAAAGAAAGGTATCAACAGTCTCATTGATAAGGATATTGTCATCAAGGAATGCATTGAAGTTGCGACCAGTTTCCATGCCCGGTTTGATGCTAAAAGCAAAATATATAATTACAGACTTTTGAACAGAAAAAATCCTGCCGCAATTTACCGCAGGTACTCATGGTTTATAAGGAAAAAACTGGACATTGCCAGTATGCAATCCGCCATAAAACATATTGCCGGTACCCACGATTTCAAATCTTTTGAAGGTAAAGGAAGCCCCAGGGCACACACTATACGAAACATAATGAACGTAAATTTAGAAAAAAATGATAACGATCATATCGTTTTTGAAATTGAAGCCAACGGATTCTTACGATTTATGGTGCGTAATATTATAGGGACGCTTGTGGATGTGGGCCTGGGCAAAATCACTTCCGATGATTTTAATAGTATACTTCTTTCAAAAGATCGCAATAATGCGGGTGTGGCTGCACCTCCCCATGGACTTTTTCTCATGGATGTTGTCTATGAGTTACAGTGATCTCTCATGAAAATTACATAAGCGCATCACAGAACTGCACACCGATTCCATAAAAAAGTGTTTCGCAATCCGTAATTTCCCTGCACCATTTTACTTCAGCGTCATAGCAGTCATAATCCTGCGGAACAAAAGTAATTGGCGTGCTGTCGACCATTGTCTCAATATATATATTTGAGCCTGGTTTGACAGGAAAATCCGATATGAAATGCATGCCGTCCATACTGCAATTCTTCATAACACCGTCATAATAATAACCTGAAGTAAAGTCAGCAAACAGAATTGGGGCTTCATAATAATTACGTGCCTTAACTCTTCTGATATTTGGCATCATCGTTTGCCTCCAAATGAATGAATTTTTACGTATCAATTTGATAAGAAAAAATACGTTATGCTTAATTACGACATGCAAAATTTGTGCAAAATCAAATCGTTAGGCTGACACCCTGAAATTTCAAGCAGTTAACATTTCAGTAAAAAAAAGAAATCAATAATTTCATAAAAACTTTTAATAACAGATCTAAAATTATTTAATGGCACGGGTGATTTTAATGATAAATTAAATGTATTCAGGATTCTTTATTTTCGCTATCCGGCTTTTCTCCGGCACTCTTCAATTTCTGTATCTGGGTGTTGTAAAATGCATTGAGCGCTCTCCTGTCAAGCATTCCTATCAGGTAACCACTGTCATCATCTCGTACAACAGGTAGTGAGTCTATGTTTTTCAGGGTAAACTTCTGGAGGACGGTGTTCAGGTCCTCAGAAGGTGAGGTCACAATAATATCTGACGTGCATATATCCTTCATAACCACAAGTTGTTCGATCTCAGGAGTAAAAAGGACACCCCTGACATCCGTGCTGGTAAAGATGCCCGTCAGCCTGCCATTCTGGTCCATAACAGGAAAATAGTGCTGTTTGGTCGCGGAAAAAAACTTCTTGAAATCGGAAAAAGGCATATCCTGCTTAACATGAGGCATATCCTTGACATGGTGCATAAGGTCATGCACTTTGATGGCTTGCAGAATTTCGGCAAAATATTCTCCTGCATGAGCAGGGGAATCAATTTTTCTTTTAACCTGTTTTTTGTAAATCGACCATTTCTGAGACAGCAGATAACAAACAGAACAAACCAGAAGACTAGGCAGAAGCAGATGATAGGAATTGGTCATCTCACTGACAAATATAATTGTGGAAATCGGTGTATTTGAAACCGCTGTAAAAAAACCGGCCATACCTACGATTACAAATGCT
>JAUVKE010000395.1 GCA_030592105.1 Desulfobacteraceae bacterium | reverse complement strand
TTTCTATGAACAACTGCAGCATAAGCCCCACTGTACAGAATCCGGAAAATATCCGGTGCAGGACTTTCTATTTTGATGAGATCTGCTCCTGCATCTGCTAACAACATGCAACCGTACGGGGCTGACAGGGCGTGGCTAAAATCTGCGACAACTATACCATCCAGTGCTAAAGTTTTTTTGTTACTCATTTGCAATTCTCCTTATATTATTAAATGCAAAAAAACGTTAAATTAAATTTTAACAATAATAATTTTCATACCCTGGCGAGTAGAACAAATTATGAAAGACAGGTTATCGTTTTGCTGCATTTTGCTTTAGCCGAAATGCAGCAAAACGATATATTAAAACATTTTTAAGAGTCTTTTTTACAAGTCAATTAACTCATATTCAATTATATTATTCCCGTTGCGCCCATAACAGCAATTACCTGTCCGGTAACAAAATGAGCTTCATCAGAAGCCAGGAATATTGCCATGGGAGCCACATCTGAAGGCTGTCCCATGCGCTGGATTGTAGATGTAGATGCAAGCTGTTTATAAAGCATTTCTCTTACCTTCTCCGGCATTGAATCTGTAAGTGCAGTCTGTGCCGCCGGAGCAATTGCGTTAACGCAAATTCCACGCCGCGCAAGTTCTTTGGCATTTGCAAGTGTCATTCCGATAAGACCTGCTTTTGCAGCGCTGTAATTTGTCTGACCAATATTTCCATAGATGCCGGCTGAAGAGGTCATATTGATGATTTTTCCTCTTATTTTGTTCTCAATCATATACCTGACTGCTGCTCTATTATTTAAAAACGCAGCTTTCAGATGAACTCTAATAACATCATCAAAATCTTTTTCTTCCATCTTATGTAATAAGCCATCGCGTAATATTCCTGCATTATTAATCATTACATCTATTTTTCCGAATTCACTTACCGCTGTGTTTACCAGCTGTTCAGCCACTTCGTTTGTTCCGACGCCGGCAATAACTGCTACTGCTTTTCCACCCTGCTCTTTAATTTCATTTACAACTTCATTGGCTGAATCATCAATATCATTAACTACAATAGATGCACCTTCTTTGGCCATTGCAGTTGCAAATCCTTTTCCCAATCCTCTTCCGGAACCGGTAATTACTATAGATTTATTTTCAAGTCTTCCCATTATAATTTCTCCTTTAATTAATGTTAAGTATTTAAATAAAATTACGATAAATAAATCATGAACTGTCATGACTCTATGAGCAGGATCAATCCTGATAATTGATATTATAACCTCATCCTGTTATGACAATTATCAAGTTCTGACCTCTTTCCTATAAAACTATTCCTGCATATCCCACAAAACTGTCATCAGGCCTTTTATCATGGCTTGTTGCATATGTAATAAGCTCTGCTTCTTTTGAGCCAAGTTTTTTTGCTGCAGCAACTGCTGCAGCTGCTGCACCTGCGCAACACGCATTTTTATACATTTCTGCTTCTTTTAAAATTTTTTCCGGATTTAAATCCAGAACAGCATCGATAAATTTACGGTCATTGACATTACGAACCCAGTCAATCGCTTTTCCAGCACTGCCTTTTGGTGAAAATCCATAATTTAATCCATAGTGTGTAAGATCTGTTGAGCCGATTATTTTTATCTTCAGTCCTTTTTCTTTAGAAATTTCAGCGACTGCCTCTCCCACTTTTATAGCATCCTGATTAGGAGGAATACCTATAAGCAGTATTTTTGTGTCAGGAAAAAAATATTTTATAAACGGAAGTCCGAGTTCAATTGTATTATCCCGGTCAAATGGCTCGGGAGATTCAATTAAAAAGTCAAATTGTTTAATAATCTCTGTGGCAAAGGGATTGTCAATTTGTATTTCACCAAAAGGAGTTTCCCATATGCCATCAGAAATAATAAACCCTGGAGACCCTGGCGCAAGATGCATTCCGAAAATTACAACAAGATCCGGAGAGTCTGTTTCTCTTAAAGCATTTATAACATTGCAGGATATACTGCCGGAAAAAAACCAGCCTGCATGGGGGATTATCCCTGCAGTAAAATTTTTATTTAATGGTTTTCTATTTTTACCCTCCTGTAAAAAAAATTTAATCTCTTTTTCGCATGCTACCGGATCACTCGGGTACCATGTACCTGCAAAATTAGATTTTTTTATACCCATGACTTAACTCCGTATCTTTTCATGATTATCCGGGGTTTAAGATAAATTGTCCAAGCCCTTAAAACTGAAAAACATCAGCACACAAATCACCGAACTCGCCGAGGTTTTCACAAACATGAATTCCATTTTCCCGCATGGCAGCTACTTTTGCCTGTCCTGTTCCGCTGCTTCCACTGATTATAGCACCGGCATGTCCCATTCTTCTTCCAGGAGGCGCTGTCAGCCCTGCAATAAATCCAACTACAGGTTTTGTAACATTTTTCCTGATAAAATCAGCAGCCTCTTCTTCAGCATTGCCACCGATCTCACCCACCATGGCAATCCCTTTGGTCTCAGGATCTTTTTCAAAAGCTGTAAGGCAATCAATAAAATTTGTACCATTTACAGGATCGCCACCAATTCCTATGCAGGTTGTCTGGCCTATCCCTTTTAATGTCAGCTGATGTACAACCTCATATGTAAGTGTTCCCGAGCGGGAAACTACTCCGATGGGACCACCTGGTTTATGAATTACAGCCGGCATTATCCCTATTTTGCATTCGCCTGGTGTTATTATACCAGGGCAGTTTGGCCCTATTAATCTTGAACCTGTTTTTGTTAGATAATTTTTAACCTTCAT
>JAUVKE010000489.1 GCA_030592105.1 Desulfobacteraceae bacterium | reverse complement strand
GGAATATCTTCACCAAAAATAATTTACAGACATATTCTGCCAAACGCCCTTGTGCCGGCAATAACCTTTTTCCCATTTTCCCTTGTAAGTGCCATAGGATCACTGGCAGCCCTCGATTATCTTGGATTCGGCCTCCCGCCACCCGCGCCAAGCTGGGGAGAACTCTTATTCCAGGCACAACAGTACAGATGGGCATGGTGGCTTATTCTATATCCATCTGCAGCACTTTTTATTGTTATGCTGTGCGGTGTTTTCATAGGCGAAGGACTTCGCAGCGCATACGACCCAAAACAATATTCCAGATTTGCGTAGATCAGCATTGGCATAAAGATTGACAAATAATTATCCTCATATAATTAACGACTTGAATAGAGCAGACTCCTTTTTACGCAGAAACGAAAAAAATATGACAGATAAAATACTTGAAATAGATAACTTAAGCGTTGAATTTGATACTGATGATGGTATCTTTTATGCTGTGGATAATGTTTCGTTTAATATAAATAAGGGTGAAGTCCTCGGCCTTGTGGGAGAATCAGGCTGCGGAAAATCTGTAACAGGAATGTCAATACCGGGACTCATCCCTTCGCCGCCGGGATTCATTAAAAAAGGGAAAATCATCTTTAAAGAGAATGACCTCTTAAAGCTTAATCCACGCAAAATGAGAAACATCAGAGGCTCGCAAATCAGCATGATATTTCAGGAACCGGCATCAGCTCTTTCACCGCTGCACAGAATCGGAACTCAAATGGCTGAGGCCGTCCTGCTCCATGACAAAAATATGTCAAAAAAAAAAGCATTTGACCTTGCAAAGCTCTGGCTGAACAGAGTAGGAATCCCTGACATAGAAAACAAAATACTTGCATATCCACATCAGTTATCCGGTGGAATGCGGCAAAGAGTAATGATTGCCATGGCACTGATGATGAACCCTGATCTGATTATTGCAGACGAACCGACAACAGCACTTGATGTTACAACACAAAAACAGATTTTTGAACTGATAAAAAAGATGAAACACGCAGAGACCTCCATACTCCTCATAACCCATGACATGGGAGTTATCTGGGAAATATGCGACCGTGTAATCGTTATGTATGCCTCAAAAATTGTGGAGCAGGGCACTTTGAACCAGATCTTTTTATCACCGGCACATCCCTACACCAAAGGACTTTTAGAATCAATCCCGAAACTTTATACAAAAAAAAAACGGTTTAAAGCAATTCCAGGGCAGGTGCCAACACCTCTTTCCTACCCAAAAGGATGCCACTTTAATAACAGATGTTCAAGAGCAGATGAAAAATGCTATAAAGAAAAACCGACATTAAAAGAGATAGAAAACGGCCATACAACCGCCTGCTTTAACCCTTTAATCAACTAAAAATTAAATCTTAAATCCATATGCTTAACGTAGAAAAATTAAAAACCTGGTTCCCTGTAAAAAAAGGACTTTTCTCAAAAACAGTGGCCTATATCAAAGCTGTCAATGGAGTCTCTTTCCAAATTCAAAAAGGCGAAATCCTTGGCCTGGTCGGTGAATCAGGATGCGGAAAAACAACATTAAGCAGAACACTCCTTGGATTAGACAAGGCAAAAGCCGGAAAAGCTGTTTTCCTTGGAAAAGACCTCTTAACACTCTCTAATAAAGAATCGATAAACCTGAGAAAAAAAATACAGATTATTTTTCAGGATCCACTCTCTTCTCTAAATCCGAGAATGAACATCCAGGATATTATAACAGAAGGCCTTGTCAGATTTAATATGCTGGCAGAATCAAAACAAAAAGATGCTGAAAAGCTGATGAGTGAAGTCGGTCTGGATAAAAAAGCGATCTTCCGTTATCCCCACGAATTTTCGGGCGGACAACGGCAACGCATTAACATTGCCAGGGCTATCTCCCTGAAACCGGATTTTATTGTTTGCGATGAACCGGTAAGTGCACTTGATGTTTC
>JAUVKE010000014.1 GCA_030592105.1 Desulfobacteraceae bacterium | reverse complement strand
CTTTTGGTCCATCTACTGCGTTACATCAAAGGCCGAATACATCAAGTATTCAACCTTTAATGCGCCTTGTATATGAACCAAAATCCTTCACAATTTTTGTTCAATTTATATAATTTCCGATCCTAAACAAAAGATTGACTAAATTTTAAAATCATCGTATTTTACACCCATGAATTTATCAAATTCCGCAACTGATTTTTTTTTACGGTTGCGGATTTTTTTTTAGAAGCCAATTATTATAGACTACCAGATTTTCAGAAAATATTGTTATATGAAAAATAACCCGAAATTTATTTTTGTTACAGGTGGCGTCCTTTCTTCTTTGGGTAAAGGTCTGGCCTCTGCAGCCATAGGGACTCTCCTTGAAAGCAGGGGGTTAAGTGTAACCATTCAGAAACTTGATCCGTATATTAATGTTGATCCAGGAACAATGAATCCTTTTCAACATGGGGAGGTCTTTGTAACAGATGATGGGGCTGAAACAGATCTTGATCTCGGCCATTATGAACGGTTTACCTGCGCGAAGCTTGGTAAAAAAAATAATTTTACCACAGGGAAAATTTACCATTCGGTCATAACAAAAGAGAGAAAAGGTGAGTACCTTGGCGGGACTGTTCAGGTAATACCCCATATTACAGATGAAATAAAAGAGAGTATAAAACTTGTGGCGGATGATGCTGATGTTGTTATTGTTGAAATCGGCGGAACCATAGGGGATATAGAAAGCCTCCCTTTTCTTGAAGCAATACGCCAGTTTAGGTCAGATGTGGGGAAGGAGAATGTGCTGTATATTCACCTTACCCTGGTTCCATATATTGCCACTGCAAAAGAGGTAAAAACAAAGCCGACCCAGCACAGCGTAAAGGAGCTCAGGAGCATCGGTATTCAGCCTGATATTCTTTTGTGCCGTACTGACAGGTTTTTATCAGACAGTATAAAATCGAAAATAGCGCTGTTTTGCAATATTAGTGTTGATGCTGTGATCACGGCAAAAGATGTGGAGTGTATTTATGAAGTCCCTCTGGTATTTCACCAGGAAGGGCTTGATGATAAGATAACGGAACTTCTTCAAATATGGGCAAGGACACCGAGGCTTGAAGCATGGGAAGAGGTTGTAAAAAAATTTAAAGAGCCTGAACATTCTGTAAGCATAGCCATTGTCGGAAAATATGTTAATCTTACAGAATCATATAAAAGTCTAAATGAGGCATTATGCCATGGCGGGATAACAAATAACAGCCGGGTTAATCTTTTATTTGTCGATTCCGAAGAGATTAACAAAGAGACTGTTAAAGAGAGATTGCAGGATGTTGACGGAATATTGGTGCCGGGGGGATTCGGCTCCCGCGGCATTGATGGGAAAATAACCGCTGTTAAATATGCAAGGGAAAATCAGGTCCCTTTTTTTGGTATATGTCTGGGGATGCAGATTGCAGTTATAGAATTTGCACGTAATGTTGCTGGTCTGCCAAATAGCCATAGTACTGAATTTGATGCTAAGACTCCTGATCCCCTTATTTATCTCATGGGCAAATGGTATGATGAAAGAACAAAAACTGTGCAAAAGCGGGATATAACATCGGATAAGGGTGGAACCATGCGCCTTGGCGCATATTCGTGTGATATATTTAAAGATACTCTGGCTTTTACAGCTTATGACTCTTTCCATGTTATGGAACGTCATCGCCACAGGTATGAGTTTAATAACAAATATAAAGACATTTTAACAGAAAAAGGGATGGTTTTCAGCGGTCTGTCACCGGATGGAGAACTGGTGGAAATTGTTGAAGTTGATAATCATCCATGGTTTCTGGGGTGCCAGTTTCATCCGGAATTCAAATCCAGTCCCATGTCTGCTCATCCTCTGTTTGCGGATTTTATTAAAGCTGCATTAATTTTTAATAAAGGTGCGTAATTATGAACGGCCGCAGGGTCATTGTAATCGACCAGACAATTCGGGAAGGTATGCAATACAGAGGATTGATGTTTTCCCTGGATGAAAGGCTTAAGATTCTTGATTTTCAGGAATCCCTGGGCGTGGATATATCCCAGTCCGCATATCCCCCTGCCCATGAAAGTGAGGCCTTTAAAATAAGGCAAATGTGCCGTGAAACAGAAACCCGGGGATATAATATTCATGTTGCACCACTTAGCCGCGCCCTGATTGCTGATGTAAAACAGATGGCAGAATATGGCCTCACCGATTTCCACCTTCACACAGCTGTAACCGAAGATATGCTGAAACGCCAGAGGATTGAGCAGATCTTTACTTCCCTGGAAGAGACAGTCCTGTTTATAAGATCAAATGTAAAAGGGGCTACCATAGAAGTCAGCATGCTTGATATTGGAAAAACAGACCTGAACATCCTTGAAAAATCTGCAAAATATTTAATAGATACTTTAAAAATCGATATTCTCTCCCTTCCTGATACCTCTGGAGTTATGTGTCCCAATCAATTTTTTGACCGGATAAAATATATTTCCAAATTTACAAAGGGTAAAAAAACTGTAATAAGTGTTCACTGCCATAACGACCTGGGTATGGCCACGGGAAATACTATTATGGGTGTAATTGCCGGAGCCGGTGCCATGGGAGTGGGAGCGCTGGGGATTGGCGAAAGAAACGGAATCGGGGATCTTTTTATTACGGGAAAGTGCCTTAAGGAACAGGGGTTCAGGCTGAACCTTGAAACCGAAAATATAGATTTATTTCGCAAATACTATGAATATGTTGATGAATTGTGTTTTAAAAAGACCGGCATAAATCTCTTAAATTATAACACCCCTTTTTTTGGAGAAGGGATTAAAACCCATGTTGCAGGGACCCATGCCCTGGGAAAATTCGGAATATCATCAAAGGAAGAATATTTCCTTAATCTGTTATGTGGAAAAAATCTTGTGGAAAAATATCTGAAATCGAATAATATTAAGTATCAGAAAAATGATTTGAAAAAAATTGTTGCAAAAATCAAGGATAAAAGTGCTGAGACAAAACGTTGCCTGACCATAAAAGATGTGGAAGAGATTTTGGAAGACTTGAACGAAAATCAGGAATTTTCGTTCAAGTGCTAAATTTAATCAGTACGTTTTGTCCAGCAATATAAATGACCAATAACGTTTAAAACCCCACCGGCAATCATCAAGCCCCAGTTATGTATCCATATCCCTGCAATAAGTAATGGCACGCCCATGGCCTGGAATACGAGATGCACCGGATTTGCATGTTCCAGAAGTCTTTTTTCCAGCCAGGTAGCTTTTTCTCCATGAACATACTGCTGAATTCTTATTTCTGACCATCCCATATTTTACCTCCTGTAAGCCTGTACCAGTGGCGCTGGCATAGGGTTTTACCGTTTAATAATCATGGACACAGCCTCTCCGCCCCCCAAACATAGAGAAGCAAGGCCGGTTTTATTGTCACGTTTTATCATTTCATTTATAAGGGTTACAAGCACCCGGCATCCACTGGCGCCTATGGGATGTCCCAGTGCCACGGAACCTCCGTTTAGGTTGACCTTATCGGAATCAAGGCCAAGCTCTTTTGCTATTGCAACGCTGGAGCCGCTAAAGGCCTCATTAACTTCAAAAAGGTCCACGTCACTTATGTCAATCCCCTCTTTTTTCAGACACTTGGGAATTGCCCAGATGGGAGCCACAAGGACATACTTCATATCTATTCCGTAAGATGCCTGCGCCCCTATTGTCGCCATTATCCGGCAGCCTAGCTTTTCTGCTTTTTCCTTTGACATTACCACCACTGCAGCGGCTCCGTCGCTTATTATTGATGCGTTTCCTGCTGTACCCACACCACCTTTTCTAAAGGCACTTTTCATTTTTGATAATAATTCGTAGTCTGTTTCCTGGGGGCATTCATCTTTATCAAAAAGTTTACTTTTCCCTTTACGCGTGGGGATTTCAACAGGTACGATTTCATCTTTAAACCTGTCCGATTCCACTGCTGCAAAGGCGCGCCTGTAGGACTCCACCGCAAAAAGATCCTGCTCTTTTCTGGTGACATTATACTTTTCAGAGCAAAGCTCATTTGAAATTCCCATATGAAAATCGTTTACTATGTCCCATAGCCCGTCATGAATCATATGATCCTGAAGTACGCCAGGGCCCATGCGATAACCTGTTCTGGCTTTTTCAAGATAATAGGGGGCCATGCTCATGGTCTCCATCCCCCCTGCAACCACCACATCAGCATCACCCGTTTGAATAGCTTGAGCCGCAAGCATTACAGCTTTTAAAGATGATCCGCATACCTTATTAATAGTTATGCACTCAGCCTTCCATGGCATTTCCGCCTTAACTGCAGCCTGTTTTGCAGGATTCTGTCCATATCCGCAGGGAAGGACAAGCCCCATGATAACTTCATCAACATCTTCCTTATTGATTCCGGCCCGTTGCACAGCTTCCTTAATTACAATGGCACCAAGGTCTGTTGCTCCAATATTGCACAAAGATCCGTTAAATGCGCCCAAAGGGGTCCTCACCGTACTTACAATCACTGCTTCTTTCATATTATTTCCTTTTCTCATATGGCTTTTTCAATTATCCTGCTGCTACATATTACGCCTGTACTGCCCCCCCACCCCATAGAGAGCGTTTGTGATCTGCCCAAGGGAACATACCTTTACACTTTCCATGAGCTCCGCAAAAATATTATCCCCTGACATGGCCACCTCTTTAAGACGGATTAAAGCTTCCTCAGATTTATCTTTATTCAGGGCGTGAAAATCTGCAAGACGTTTTAACTGGGATTTTTTCTCTTCATCAGTCGCCCTTGCAAGTTCAACCTCAGATTCGACCTGATCATGATCTGCTGTATCATCTATGAATGTGTTAACCCCTATTATGGGAAATTCACCAGTATGTTTTAATATTTCATAATGCATAGATTCTTCCTGGATTTTACTCCGCTGGTAACCTCTCTCCATGGCTCCCAGCACTCCACCCCGTCTGGTAATCATATCAAATTCAGCAAGTACCGCCTCTTCCACAAGGTTTGTCAGCTCTTCTATTATAAAGCTGCCCTGATACATGTTCTGATTTTTTGTAATGCCCCATTCACGGTTGATAATCTGCTGAATAGCAAGGGCTCTTCTGACCGATTCAGGGCTTGGGGTTGTGATCGCCTCATCATAGGAATTGGTGTGAAGGCTGTTACAATTATCGTAAATAGCACAAAGTGCCTGGAGTGTTGTCCTGATATCGTTAAACTGGATATCCTGAATATGAAGTGAGCGGCCGGATGTCTGGATATGATACTTCAGCATCTGGGAACGGACAGAAGCTCCATATTTATCCCTTAATGCAATGGCCCATATTCTCCTGGCCACCCTCCCTATTACCGTATATTCAGGGTCCATTCCATTGGAAAAGAAAAAGGACATATTAGGCGCAAAGCTGTCAATGGGCATACCCCGGGACATGTAATACTCAAGATAGGTAAAACCGTTTGCCATGGTAAATGCAAGCTGGGAAATGGGATTGGCTCCGGCTTCTGCAATATGATACCCTGAAATTGAAACAGAATAAAAATTTTTAACATTATTATTGATAAAATATTCCTGAATATCTCCCATCATTTTTAAGGCAAACTCAATGGAAAAAATGCAGGTATTTTGTCCCTGATCTTCTTTTAAGATATCCGCCTGGACTGTTCCCCTGGCATTTTTCAGTACCATCGCCTTGATCTTGTTATATTCTGCATGATCGGGCTCTTTCCCATTTTCGGTTTTATACTTTTCAACCTGCTGATCTATGGCTGTATTAAAAAACATGGCAAGAATAATGGGAGCAGGTCCGTTAATGGTCATGGAAACGGAATTGTTGGGGGAACACAAATCAAATCCATCGTAGAGTACCTTTACATCGTTTAATGTGCAGATACTTACGCCGGAATTACCGATTTTTCCGTAAATATCCAGGCGCTCGTCAGGATTAAAACCGTACAAAGTAACAGAGTCAAAGGCGGTTGAAAGACGTTTTGCTTCAAAATTGGCAGATAAAAGTTTAAATCTTTTATTTGTTTTGAATGGATCACCTTCCCCTGCAAACATTCTGGTGGGGTCCTCATCCGTTCGTTTTAAAGGGAAAACCCCTGCTGAAAAAGGGAAATAGCCTGGCAGGTTCTCTTTTCGCATCCAGGTGTATATTTCTCCTGGATCTTTATATTTAGGAACAACTATTTTAGGTATCTTAACATGGGACAGGGATTCTGTGTAGAGAGGAATTCTAAACTCCTTCCCCCTTACCTCGTATACCAGCTCATCTTTGCTGTAGGCGTCTCTGGTTTCATCCCATTTTCCGATAAGTTCTTTTGTTTCATTGCTTAATTTTTCTTCAGCCCTGATGCTTTCTTCTTTGAGTTTCTTCAGGAGCCCGCCTGCATCATCAGAAAAAACTTCTGCTGTCTCCTGCAGGTGCCATTTGTGCCTTAATATATCGGCCTGTGATGTTGTATCTTTGTGATAGTTTCTTATGGTATCTGCAATCTCTGACAGGTAGCGGGTCCGTTTGGATGGAATAACTATTGTTTTTGATGTGGATATTTTCTCTTCAGGGGCCTGGAGTTTAGAATTTAATCTTGTACCGGTTTTTTTATAATAAAGATCTAAAATAGCAAGATAGAGTGCTGTTACACCATCGTCATTAAATTTGGATGCTATAGTGCCATAAACAGGCATTTCCTCAGGCTTTTTGTCCCATGCTTCAGAATTTCGCTGGACCTGTTTTCTTACATCGCGTGCAGCATCTTCGCTCCCCTGCTTGTCGAATTTATTAATGACTACTATATCTGCGTGGTCCAGCATTTCAATTTTTTCAAGCTGGGTGGCAGCGCCGAATTCACTTGTCATAACATAAATTGAAATATCGACTATATTGGTTATACTTATATTCCCCTGGCCAATCCCGGCTGTTTCCGCAATAATAAGGTCAAATCCCGCTGCCTTGACAACCTCTATGGCTTCGGGAAGGACATCTGCTATTTCCGTATTTGATTTACGTGTGGCCAGACTCCGCATGTAGACCCTGGGGCTATTTATGGCATTCATCCGTATTCTGTCGCCTAAAAGCGCACCCCCTGTTTTTCGCCTTGTTGGATCAGAACAGATTAATGCAACCCTTATTTCGGGAAAATCGTTTAAAACCCGCAAAATCAATTCATCCATCAAAGATGACTTACCCGCGCCTCCTGTACCGGTTACCCCTATGACAGTTGGAGTATGAGGATGACCTGTTTTTAAAAGCTTTGATAAAATAATTTCAGCCTGTCCATTTCCCATGCTTTTTGCCTGCGCAAGGGCTGTTATCAGGTTCGCTATCAGGGGTTTATTGTCCGGGGTAAGGGTAGTAAAATCAAACGCCCCCCCATTAACAGTGGAAAAATCGAGGGATTCAACCATATGGTTAATCATCCCCTGGAGCCCCATTTTTGCTCCGTCTTCCGGAGAATATATCTTTGCCACACCATAGGCTTCCAGTTCCCTGATTTCTTCGGGGACAATAACTCCGCCGCCTCCTCCAAATATTTTAATATGGGGAGCTCCCCGTTCTTTTAACAAATCGACCATATATTTTAAAAATTCAATATGGCCTCCCTGGTAACTCGATATTGCTATTCCCTGTACATCCTCTTCAATAGCAGCATCTACACATTCCTGGACAGATCGATTATGTCCCAGGTGAATTACCTCCACCCCTGTGTTCTGCAACATCCTCCGCATGATATTTATGGACGCGTCATGTCCATCAAACAAAGATGTGGCAGTAACCACCCGAATATTATTTTTTAGCTTATATAGGTCAGGTTCGCTCATAAAAATCCTCTGTGTGTAATGTTCTGTTAATACATGCTTGACATTTTTTATGCAGCTCCCAAAGAAAAATTATAATTTTTTTCTTCGGCACCACATATGATTACAGTGATCCATAGCATAAAGCTCTATGGGGTAAAAAAATATTTGTAATGTACAAAAAGCGATTAGAAAAGATAAGAGATTGAGACTATTATGTAATCATTGGTAAGACTACAAAATAACATCTTGTCAAGAAAAAATAAAGAAGAATTACAATAATACCTTCCTCCCCCCGGCCCTGTGCCGAATTTTAAAATCGGGTAATTGTCTGACAATCTATAGATTTTTAGATAATAAATTTCATACGATTAGATGCCAGAACTGAGCTATGGTAAAATTTAAAAAGCTCTGGCTGTTTGAGCATAGCGAGTTTCAGAGCTTTTTAAATTTTATTATAGCTCAGTTTATTGCTGAAATTATTTATGTGACGGTTATATATGTATTCTTAATACATGAAGGCAAGGCAGAAATCTGTTGTTTATTCGTTTGTAGAACAATGTTACTTTCTACTTGACAAGGCCGGTTTATAGCGACAATATGTTGTGTAAAAGTAATTTGTTAAGCCATTTTCTCCTTATGCTTTACGTTGGATAATATGGAACGTTCTGTTTCTGATAACTTATGGTACTCATCTAAAAAGGATGGCGTAAAATGATTAAAAGTCAAAAGTATGAAAACTCAGATAATACCTTCCCCAAAGCTTTGCATACCCCCCTTTGCGATCTTTTGGGGATAGAATTTCCAATATTTCAGGCGGGAATGGGGTACGTGGCATTCGGTACCCTGGCGGGTGAAGTTTCCAAGGCAGGGGGGCTTGGGGTTATTGGCGCTGCTTATATGTCTCCGGAAACTCTTTGCCGCGAAATAAGCAAAGCAAGAAGTATTACAGATAAGCCCTTTGCCGTGGATATCCTCTTTGGACTGCCAAAGTCAGATGGTTCTGAAACTCAAACATACACTAAAGAGGTAGAAGACCATATCAGGGTTGTGCTGGAAGAAAATGTACCCATTGTTGTGTCAGGACTTGGTAACCCCTCAGGTTTTATCAAGCAGGCCCATGACCAGGGTATCATTGTAATGTCGGTGGTGGGGAACACAAAGCAGGCTAAGCGTCTTGAAGCCGAGGGGGTGGATGTGGTTATCGCTTCCGGCCATGAAGGGGGCGGTCATACCGGAAGGGTCGGGACATCTGTAGTTGTTCCAAGTATAGTGGATAATGTTAAACTCCCGGTTATTGCGGCAGGCGGCCTGGTGGATGGAAGGGGGCTTGTGGCTGCATTATCCTTTGGCGCCCAGGGCGTCTGGATGGGAACCCGGTTTGTTGCGACACAGGAAGCTTCTGTTCATTTTAATTACAAAGAAAAAATAACTCAGATAAATGATGAAGGTACCGTTGTTACCAGAGCCCACAGTGGGAAACCGTGCAGGCTCATAAAAAATAATTTTACACAGCTGTGGGACGAAAAACAAGATGAGATACTCCCCTTTCCCACTCAATTATTGCAGGTTGGAAAACCCGCTTCTGACAAGGGACGAATGGAAGGGAACGTGGAAAACGGATCCTGCCCCGCTGGTCAGGGAGCCGCAAACATCACTGAAATAAAAAAAGCAGGCCAGGTTGTCAGAGATATTATTGATGAAGCATCCCATGTGCTGGAGCGTTTAACCACTGGTTTATAGCTTTGTAAAATTTGAGTTCAACGCAGATATCAGGGAAAAAGAGGGTTTTTATATTTTTTTGTTGCATAAGGAGATTTTAAATAATATCAATCAAAAATATTGAAATTCGAACATAATTTATTTTACTTTATTTCGCACCAGAGGTTTGCGACTATGAGAAAAATGAATAAAATTAAACAAGAGTGGCGTTTTAAAAGTAAGAGAAGAGACGTTTTAGCGATATTGTTTACAATTATATTTTTTTTCCTGTGTGCTGATAAAAAAGTTTGTGGCGAGAATCTTTCAGAAGACCTCATTGATCTCAGTATTGAAGAGCTCATGTCTGTTGAGATAACTTCGGTTTCCAGAAAATCTGAAAAGCTGGCCCATGCACCGGCTGCTGTATTTTTGATCACCAGTGATGATATTCTTCGTTCCGGTGTGACAACTATCCAGGACGCCCTTAAAATGGTTCCCGGACTCCAGGTGGCAAGGATTAACTCCAACAGGTGGGCAATAACTTCCCGGGGGTTTAACTCTTTGTTTGCTAATAAACTCCTTGTTATGATTGACGGGCGAACAGTTTACGATCCTATTTTTTCAGGTGTTTTCTGGAGCTCTCAGGATATAATGCTGGAAGATATTGATAGAATTGAGGTCATACGGGGCCCCGGTGCCACCCTTTGGGGGGCTAATGCTGTAAATGGTGTTATTAACATAACCACCAAAAATTCTAAAAAGACCACGGGCACTCTTATTTCAGGGGGAGCCGGTACCTTTGAAAAAGTCTTTGGCAGCACCCGTTTTGGCGGGAATCTCGGGAAAACCGGTACATATCGTGTTTATGCCAAATATTTTGACAGGGATGTTTTGCAAAAAACAGAAGGCCATAGTGGAAGTGATGACTGGGACATGACACAAGGCGGTTTTCGCGCGGACTGGGAAACAGCAGAGGAAAATAAATTCACCCTTCAGGGAGATATTTATGATGGAAAAACAGGACAAAAATCTACTTTTGCACAATTTGAATTTCCCTATCAAAAAATAATAAAAGGGGCTCCCAAAATCTCCGGCGGGAACCTTTTGAGCCGCTGGAGTCATTTTTTTTCAGAAACTTCTGATATGAGCCTGCAATTTTACTATGACAGGACAGAGCGGGACGAGCTTGAAGGTTCAGAGGAGAGAGATACCATAGATATCGATTTTCAACACCGTTTTGCCCTGGGAAATTTTCAGGAAATTGTATGGGGATTAGGATACCGCTACACCCATGACGACCTTACCACCATATATCCGCCAACAAAATTTGATTCTGATACCAGGAATGATGATCTCTTTAGTGCATTTTTGCAGGACGAATTTTTTTTTCTCCAGGAGCGGCTGCGCCTGACCCTGGGCTCCAAGTTCGAGCATAATGACTATTCAGGTTTTGAAATCCAGCCCAACGGAAGAATCGCATGGATTATAAATAAAAATCAGGTTATATGGGCTTCGGCATCACGGGCGGTGAGAACTCCTTCAAGGCAGGAGAGTGATGTTACTTTTATTCAAGGAGTGATCCCCCCCGGTTTTTCCGGTAATTTATCTCCATTTCCAATGGTCCTTACTATTACTGGAGATGATGATTTCGATTCCGAGACACTTGTGGCATTGGAACTTGGTTATCGCATTAAAATATCGACCAGGATTTCCATTGATATTGCAACTTTTTATAATACCTTTGATGATCTTCGTATTATAATGCCTGGCGCCTATTATATAGATTTCACTTCCCCCTCGCCCCGTATTATTACACCGCTGAAATTTGAGAATTCTCTGGAAGCTGATAGTTATGGAATCGAAGCTGCCCTTAAGTGGCATCTTTCTCCCTGGTGGCGGTTAAATATGGGGTATACGTTTTTGCATATGGATCTCGATTTTGATGACAATATATCATATGTGTTAGAAAAAGGTGATTATCCTGATCATCAAATTTCTCTAAGGTCTTCCATGGATCTTCCCCACGATCTAAAGCTTGATTTGTGGATTCGTTATGTGGACAATTTATCGGCTCCTCATGTTCCAGCTTATACCACCATGGACATCTGCTTAATCTGGAAGCCCTGCAAAAGTATAAAATTATCATTACAGGGTGCCAATCTTCTGAAATCAGAACATTGTGAATATATAGATGAAACTTTGTTTACAGAACCTGCAGAAGTTGAACAGAGTTTTTATGGAAAAGTAACACTTGAATTTTAAAATTCAGAAATATAAATACTGGGGTGGTGGTTTTAATTTTGACCATACTATTTTTTGTACTTTATGAAGAAGGCCGAATATTTTTATCTGTGTATAAATATATTAACCGAATATAATTTTACATAAAAAATTAATATGAAAAAAATATATTTGACAGTAATTCTTGTATGTACCCTTGGCATTGGGTCGGCTTTTTCTCCATGCGTGTATGGAAAAGGTCCCCCATCCAGGGAAAAACGTATTAAAGCTGCCTTTGTCTATAACTTTGCCAAGTTTGTTAAATGGCCGGAACAGACCTTTGACACCCCTGAAAGCCCCATTGTTTTTTGTATTCTAGGCAAAGATCCTTTTGATGGCGCCCTTGAAGCCATCGCTAAAAAAAAGATTCGTAACAGACCCCTTGTTGTGGAGCAGCGAAGGAGTCTGTCTCCAGAAAATCCATTTCATGTACTTTTTATTACTCAATCAGAGAAAAATAAAATAAGTAAGATAATCGAAGAGTTAAAGGGGGTACCTGTTTTAACCATAAGTGATGCTGATGGATTTATTGAAAATAATGGAATAATAGAAATGATTAAAGTCAAAAATAAAATCCGATTTCAGATAAACCTTGGTGCTGCCAGGGATTCGGGGTTGACAATCAGTTCACAGCTTTTAAAGCTTGCGACAAGGGTAATGGAATAAAAGGGGGGGGGGAGGGGGATGCGCCTGTTTAACAATTTTTCCATCCAGAAAAAAATTACCGTATTGATAGCAATGACCAGTGTTATTGTGCTCCTTATCGCATCAATTGGTTTTAGCGTATTTCAAACATTTACCCTTTACAACTCCTCTTTAAAAGGGCTTTCCACTCTGGCAAGAGCTGTTGGAACAAATACTATAGCTGCACTCACCTTTGGTGATCGTGAAGCTGCGCAGCAGACATTATATGCTCTGTTTTCCGTGCCGGAAATAAAAAGGGCATGTATATTTACCCCTGCCGGATACGCTTTTGCGTGTTATGAAAAAAAAATTGATGAAGAGAACACGGTCAATGGGATCTCCATGCAAGGGCTAAAATATGAATTAGACAGGAATCCGTTAAAAGGGATCCCTTTGCTCGATAAAAATTTTTTTGTGTTCGAAGAAATTTTTTCCGAAGGGACCCTGATGGGGACAGTCTGGATCGAAAAAGATATGTCAGATCTTTATGAGGCCATGAAGATTAATTCATTCATTATCCTTGCGGCTCTCCTGCTTACCACTGTAATAGCTTATCTTCTGGCATTAAAGCTCCATCCTCTCATATCCGCCCCCATAGTCTCACTTGTAAAAATTATGGAAAAAGTCTCAACAAAAAAAGATTTTTCCATTCGTGCTAAAAAAACCACCGAGGATGAACTGGGTGCCCTTATAGATGGGTTTAATGAAATGCTTAATCAGATTCAGACAAGGGACAATGAGCTGGAAGACCACAGGGGAAATCTTGAAAATCAGGTGATGTCCAGAACAAAAGAGGTGCGCCAGGCAAACATGGAGCTGGAAAAAACCATTGAAATGCTGAGTGTTGCAAAGGATGCTGCCGAGGCCGCCAGTCGCGCAAAAAGCGATTTTCTTGCCACCATGAGTCATGAGATCCGTACCCCCATGAACGGAGTATTGGGGATGACAGAATTGCTGATAAATACTGATCTTACTGATAGACAACAAAAATTTGTACAGACCATACAACGTTCAGGAGACGCATTGCTGGGAATTATTAATGACATTCTGGATTTTTCCAAGATAGAAGCAGGTAAACTTTTTTTGGATATACACGATTTTAATATCAGGGAACTTGTGGAAGAGACCGCTGAAATGCTGGCTGAAAGGGCACATGAAAAGAATTTAGAACTTATATCTGTGATTCCTGTTGATATGCCCACAGCATTGCGTGGTGATTCCAGTCGTCTTCGCCAGGTGCTGGTAAATTTTCTGGGAAACTCTGTTAAGTTTACTGAAAAAGGGGAGGTTGTGGTACGGCTGAGCCTTTGTACCCGCAGCCAGGACCGTGTCACTCTCCGTTTTGAGGTGATTGATACAGGGATTGGAATTCCGCCGGAAATGCAGGCTGAAATATTTAATGCCTTTTCCCAGGCAGATGGATCCACCAGCAGAAGATATGGGGGTACAGGCCTGGGATTAGCTATTTCCCAGCGTCTGGTGAGTTTGATGGGGGGTGAAATGGGCCTGGAAAGTGAGCCGGGTAACGGGAGTACGTTCTGGTTTACCATCTCTTTTGAGCGGCAGGAAGGGGTAAAGACTCAAATTATACATCTGGAAGAAATTCTGCAGGGAAAAAGGGTTTTGATAGTGGATGACAACGAAACCAACAGAGAGATTCTCCACAACCAGGTAGCAGCCTGGGGAATGGATGATGATCTTGCAGAAAATGGCTTTCAGGCCCTTGATCGTTTGTATAATCCCAAGGGGAAATTTTATGATATAATAATTCTGGACTGGAGCATGCCTGGTATGGATGGTATCGAGCTTGCCAGGAAAATCAATCAAGATTCCCATTTCAAAAAAATACCCATGGTAATGCTCAGTTCCGCAGGTTTCGATATGGAGGCAGTCAGAGCATTGAATGTTGGTGTTCATAATTATCTGAATAAACCGGTGCGGCAGGCTGAACTCCGTAAATGTCTCATGGAGGCCATGGGAGAATATGAGCAGGGGGGGCAAGAGCCTGAAGCCGGTATTGAACCAAAGAATGCTCTGCCAAAATTTGATTCACATATTCTTCTGGCGGAAGATAACCCGGTTAATCAGGAAGTGGTCACAAGTATGCTGGGACTGATGGGGTGCCAGGTAAAAATAGCGGAAAACGGGGCAGAGGTTGTAACGGCAGCATCAGAAGATCTCTTTGATCTTATTTTTATGGATTGCCATATGCCGGAAATGGATGGTTTTACCGCTGCAAGAAAAATTCGTAAATATGAAAAATCCTGCGGGGATAATCGTCATACTCCGATTATAGCCCTTACAGCTGATGTGCAAAAAGGGGCTCAACAGGAATGCATGGCTGCGGGAATGGATGATTATTTGAGCAAACCCTTTGCAATGGATCAGTTAGGCAGCATTTTATCCAAATGGCTGTCAGAAGATAGCCGGGGGGATAACCAGGGGGAGATGGCTTCTTCGGCAGAGACTTATGGGGAAAATGAAAAAGGTACATTTCTGGATCAAAATGTTCTGGATAGTATTCGGGCTCTGCAAAAATCTGGAAAATCGAATCTGTTGAAAAAAATAATAGATATTTACCTGAAACAGACACCAGGCATAATCGACGGTATTCACGCGGCCATTGCAAATGGTGATGGGAATGAAATGCGGGATCTTGCCCACAGCTTAAAGTCGAGTAGTGCTAATTTAGGTGCCGGGAAAATGGCAGAGGTATGTAGAAAGCTTGAAAAGATTGGGCAGCAGGGGAGTACAATCGGTGCGGGCATCCTTTTGACTCCCCTTGATACGGAATATGAGTTGCTTTGCGAGGCTTTGCCTGAAGAGGCTGAAAAGCTTTTTTTTTAACTATTAATGGAAGATCAGTTAATGATTAAAGATAAAAAACAGTCGGATAAAATAGATGTTCTGGTTGTGGATGATGATATGGCCATGCGTCTGTTAATGAGGGAATCTCTGGAGCTTGCAGGGCTAACAGTTGAGGAGGCGGAAAACGGGCTTGAAGCCCTGGACGTTTTTGGAATTATTTCTCCCAAGATAGTGCTCCTTGATGTTAATATGCCCAAAATGGATGGATTTACAGCCTGCTCCAGACTTCGTAAGCTTCCAGGTGGAGATGAAACAACAATTGTAATAGTTACAGGTCTTGAAGATGTAGAATCGATAGAGCGGGCCTATGATGTTGGTGCAACCGATTTTATAACCAAGCCTGTTAGCTGGCCCATTCTCAATCACAGGATCCGTTACCTGATACGTGCAAGGGATGCGTTAAATGCTCTGCGCCGTAGTGAATCGAGGCTGTACCATGCCCAGCGTATTGCCCGGCTTGGGCATTGGAGCTGGGATATTAATAAAAATTATCTTTACATGTCTGACATGATATATCAATTTTTAAGGACGGACCGGAAAACCTTTGGTGAAACATATGACGCATTTCTCAATTTAGTACATCCTGAAGACAGGGAAGAGGTCGCCAACGCAATTACGGTGGCCATGGGCGACAAAGAATCTTATAAAGCTGACAATCGGATTATACGGCCTGATGGGACTGAAATTAATATTCATATAGATGCTGAAATAATGTTTGATAAAGTTGGAGAGCCCGAAAAAATGCATGGAATTGCCCAGGATATCACTGAGCGGATAAATGCTGAAAAAAAGATCAACTTTCTTGCCTATTACGACCCATTAACCAATCTTCCCAATCGTCAGCTTTTTAAGAAACACGCTGACAGAGCAATCTGTATGGCTAAACGGAACAGGACAAAAAATTCATTAATATATCTGGATGTGGATAGATTTAAGCATGTTAATGATACCCTGGGGCACGATGTGGGGGATGAACTTTTAAAACTGATTGCAGTGCAGCTTTTGGAGTCCATACGGGAATCAGACCTCATAGGAGTCGATACTGAAGTGGAGGAAAGAACCTCCCTGTCACGTTTGGGGGGTGATGAATTTATAATTTTGTCCACCGGGCTTATGGATGCAACAAATGCTTCCAAAATTGCAAAACGGGCCATGGATAAATTGTCAAAGCCTTTTAATATACAGGGAAATGAATTGTTTATCACTGTCAGCATGGGAATCGCGATTTGTCCCACAGATGGGGAGGATGTGGAAACGCTGCTGAAAAACGCAAGTTCTGCAATGTATCATGCTAAAAATGCCGGGAGGAATAATTTTCAATTTTATTCAAAGGAGATGAATTCCCATGCAATGGAAAGGCTCACCCTGGAGACAGAGCTGAAAAAAGCGTTGGATAAAGATGAATTTGTACTATATTATCAGCCCCAGGTGGAGATAAAAACAAAAAAAATAACCGGCCTGGAGGCATTGATCCGGTGGAAGCATCCTGAAATGGGGATGGTCTCTCCAGGAAAATTTATTCCCCTGGCAGAAGAGACCGGTCTAATTGTTCCCATTGGTAAGTGGGTACTGCAAACGGCTTGTGAGCAGATGCAGAAATGGCGAAATAAAGGGGTGCTCGGGCTGCAGGTGGGAGTAAACCTTTCTCCCCATCAGTTCAGGCAGCATGATATTATTAAGACTGTAAAGGATGCTATAGATCTCAGCGGGCTTCCCCCGGAACAACTTGATCTGGAAATTACAGAAAGTGCCATTATGCATGATATTAAAGAGACCATAGCCACCTTGTATAAACTAAAGGATATCGGCCTGACCCTTTCTGTGGATGATTTTGGAACCGGCTATTCTTCAATGAATTACTTGAAAAAATTTCCCATAGATACATTAAAAATTGACCAGAGCTTTATACGAGAAGTTACAGTGGATACAAGTGATGCAGCAATCACAAAGGCTATAATTGCTCTGGGAAAAGCCCTTGATCTTACAACAATTGCAGAAGGTGTGGAGCTTCAAGAGCAGCTTATATTTTTGGAGGCACGGGGCTGTGACAGGATGCAGGGATATCTCTTTAGCAGACCTCTTCCTGCGGATGAAGTTGAAAATCTAATTCTCCGTTGATTAAGCAGATATTGGGAAACTGGGGGACGTGCGGCAGATTATAAATTGCTGTAAACTTTGTCGCAGGTGGGTTTTCCTTTGGAACTAATTCGCTATAATCGCCCTTTCTTTAAAATGGCAATCAAAAGCCAGAAGCCCATTACAAAAGCAACCAGAAAGCCACCTATTCCTATCAGTGATACTCCAAAAAATTGAGGGGGTGTTCCAGACCTGATAACTATGGAAGAGCCTATGAGCAAGGCAGCTATAACTATTGCAAAGGATAATCTGTTGCTTGCCTGATCAATTTTTGAAAATGCTGTATCAATCCCTTTAAGTTCGAGCTTTATGCTCTGTTTTTGTTCTTTAATTAAATGGGATATTTTTAGCAGGTCTTTTGGAAATTGCCGTGCAAAATATAATAGTTCCGATGAAATTGTTAATATATCATCTGTAATTCTTTTGGGGGAAAATCTGGCAAGTTTGATCTTTTTTATATAGGGTGTTGCCTGTTTTATCATGTCAAAATCAGAATCAAGTATTAAACCTATTCCCTCAAAAGTGACAAGAGCTTTCAT
>JAUVKE010000532.1 GCA_030592105.1 Desulfobacteraceae bacterium | reverse complement strand
TAGTTGGAAAAAAAATAGTTGCAACCCTGAACAGTACAGGAACAAGGTCTATGTTTTTACATCCTGTTGAAGCGATGCATGGAGATCTTGGTATAGTAAGCAGGGATGATATTTTTTTAGCTCTTTCAAATAGTGGCGAAACAGAAGAATTAAACTTTTTGCTTTCAAGCATACGTAAAATAGGTTGTAAAATCGTCGCACTTACCGGAGGCAGGGAATCCACACTGGCAGAACAAAGTGATCTTGTAATAGATGTAGGTGTGGATAAAGAAGCCTGTCCCCTTGGTCTTGCACCCACGACAAGCACAACAGCACTTCTTGCCATGGGAGATGCTCTTGCCGCTGTTTTAATAAATAAAAAAAAATTCAGGTCATCTGATTTTAAAAAGTTTCATCCTGGTGGTTCGCTTGGACAAAGACTTACCGCTAATGTAAAAGATATTATGTTGAAAAATGAATTAATACCATGTGTTTATACTGATGCTTCCATGGAAGAAGCAGTAAGGATTATTGATACTTTCAAATTAGGTTCAACCCTGGTTACAGATACTGATAATAAACTTGTCGGCATAATAACAGATGGAGATTTAAGGCGAATATTAGCAAAAAAAAAGAATGTTTTTCAAATGTTGTTAAAAGATATAATGACTAAAAATCCGCGAACCTCACATCCGGATTCTCCTGTATATGATGCTATAAATATCATGGAACAGTATCAGATTACAGTTCTTCCGATAACCGGACCAGAGAACAGGATTTGTGGAATTCTTCATTTGCACGATATTCTTGGCAAAGGTGAATTTAAAATTAACGGACAATAATATGCTGTTTTACTGATTGCAACATGTTTCAGCGTTTAATCAGATTATATTTGAAGCTATCTGCATCAAACAGCTAAACAACTACGAGATAATAAGGAATAAATATATGAAATTACCATTAGAAGGAATACGTGTGGTGGAATGTGCAATATTTCATGCCGGCCCAGGCGCTTCTGCTATTATGGGAGACCTTGGTGCTGAAGTAATAAAAATAGAGCAGCCTGGGGTTGGTGATCCCATCAGATACATACAACGTATCGGAAAAATTCCCATGATTCTTGCTGATGGAAGAAGTGTTTTTTTTGAAGGAGCCAACCGCAATAAAAAAAGCATTACTTTGAATCTTCATGAAAAAAAAGGATATGAAGTTCTTTGCCGTTTGCTGAAAGATGCTGATGTATTTTTAACAAATTTCAGGCGTCCTGCCATCAAAAGCCTGAAGCTCACATATAAGGAACTTCGCAAGATAAATCCAAAACTTGTATATGCTTCGGTTTCCGCCTTTGGTGCAAAAGGGCCCGACAGAAATCAGGGAGGATTCGATTATCAGGGGCAGGCAAGATCAGGTCTTATGTATTCTATGGGGGAGGAAGGTGCTCCGCCGACAGGCTGCCAGTTTGGACTGGCAGATCAGGCTACGGCATTTAATGCCTGCCATCAGATCATCGTTGCTCTGCTTGCAAGGGAACGGTTTGGTGAAGGACAGAAGATCAACGTATCAATTCTTGGCTCATCATTGAATATTCTTTATTTTAATCTGCTTA
>JAUVKE010000047.1 GCA_030592105.1 Desulfobacteraceae bacterium | reverse complement strand
TGCGAATAAATTTCTTGAATTTCTAAGTTTGCTCCGCCAAAATTGCGAAACTCGCTCGTGCCTCGCTCAAACAATCGCAATTTTTTGCCTACGCTGCACTAAGAAATTCTACGAAATTTATTCAATATGCTACAAAAACAATTAAACTCCCCTCACGCAAAATTCTAACCGGACACTACTGAAAAATAATGGATATTAACAATGATTATAGACCAGCCTCAGACGCATTTTATATTTGGATATCATCCTCAAATATACGAGGGATATAGTTATATTGCATATAAAAAAAAACCATTAACAAATCAGGGATACCTTGATTACTGGGGCAAGTGGATTTTATTTGGTTCCAGGAGTAAGCTTGATAAGATTGGAAAAATTCTGGATCCCCATGTTGATTCAGGAATAATACCCTGTTTTAAATATGACAAAAAGCCCCTTGTAAATCTAGGCATGGAAGAATGTGTAATGTCGATTTATTGTGACGTGAGGGACAGGGAGCAGGTTTGGGAGAAAATAGCCGGAACCGGTGAAAGGCTCAAGGCCTGGATATTCGACAGGGAGACAGTACAGATGTGGCTACCCGGAGGAAGACTACTTGAACAGTGGATCAGGTCAGAAAAAATAAGTCAGGAAGAGGCTGCAGAAGTAAGGGAAGATTCCAGGCAAAGGTTTTCAAAGATTTTTGATTTTCCGGACAGGACTTTTGAGGGTTGGCCCCAATAATTTTTTTATTTTTTTTGAGAGGCTATAGATTGTCAGATAATTACCCGATTTTAAAAATTGGCACAAGGCCAGAGGGAGGAAGGCGTATTGTAATACGCAGGCGACGATAACGCAGTGAAATTATTTATGTAACAATCTATAACTTTGGCCATCAGACGCCGGGACTGAGTTATGGTGAAATTTGAAAACCTCTGGTTGTTTGAGCGCAGCAAGTTTCAGAGGTTTTCAAATTTTATTATAGCTCAGTCTATTGCTGAAATTGAAACTAAGGGCTCGCTCAAATTTTGTTTTAAAATTATTTATGAGGATTCAAATGGCTTCCAGAAATAATTTAAATTTTGGACATTCAGAATATTGGAGAAAAAATATATCGGCTGTCGAATCCCAGGAGCTTGTCAGGGTTCTTTATGCCCTGCGAAAAGTTGGAAGACATATAGCCACCAATTTAAAACCGATTGAATGGAGTACCTCTTCCACACCTAATCCTTTACTGATAGGAATTGATATTAACCTTGCAAAAGGGGAATACCCTGTTCCCCCGGGGAAAATGGATATTCTTGTCGGGATTACAGCAAGGGAGGCATTTCACTGTAAAATTCTTTCTGATATTGTTTATATAAATGTTAAAAAAAAGGTGGGTGAAATTTCAGAAGGTTATAAATACCTTCTGGATCTGCTGATCAGTATTGGAGAGGATATTTTTACCAAAGAAATTGCCGAAGATACTGTCTGGAAATATTACCTTTCCAGGTGTTGGCCTTATGTGAGACCCCCCTTTAAATCAAATACGGATAAACCGACCATTCATGCATTTCTTCATATATTTGCAGATTACATTTTTTTTGATAAACTTGCCGTGAACATGAACCCTGCGTATTATGACCTGTTTCAGATTTGCCTTGATACAAGGGATGCAATTAAAGCTTTGCTTAGTGAAAGTTCGATTTCAAAAAGATCTTTTTTAAGGGCAAATATTTATTTGAACCTCTGGAATGAAATTTTGAAAAGAGCTGAGACCTGGGTAGATGAGGACTCTTTATCAGATGCTTCCGGACTTGCAGAAGAATTTTCTGGAGATGAAGGAGATTCCTGTGATGACCCTGCAGTGGATATGGAGTCGGAGGAAAATACAGATGCAAGGCGTTTTACAGAGAGGGAAAATCAGGCTCTTATGCAAAGAGTAAATGATATTATGGAGGAGATGGATGAAAAGAGTATAAATCAGGAGGTTGCAGATGTTGCAGGGGAAGAAGAACAGTGGCGGATTATGGATACTGTTTACGGCAGGGCAACAATCCCGTGCAGGATAACGGCTGATGAAGCACTGGTTGCACGTTTAAAAAAGATTTTTAGGGTACAGCGATCCCACAGAAGCAGACGTTATTTTTATAATCGTGCTCAATTATTAGGAAAAATAGATGGGAGACGTCTTCACAGATATTCTTTGGATGGAAAAATTTTTAGAAAAAAAGAATATTTGACCCATGATAATACAAGAAATATAGCAATTTTGGTTGATGGTTCCGCGTCAATGACCGGAGGGTTGCCAGGGGGTGGAAAAGAGTGGGCCAAGACCGAAAGGCTTTTTCTTTCACTCTTTGAAGCTGTAAAAGGTACAGGGAACAGGCTGGACCTTCTTTGCTATTATGAGAGAGCAGGAATTTGTGAAGTTAATGCACTTGTATACGGCAACAGGCTTTACACTGTGCGTCCGGGGGGAAGGACACCTACTGGCCAGGCTATTATAGCAACAGCCTCAATAATGCCCAAAGATAAAAAAAGGCTCATTGTACACCTTACAGATGGTGAACCCAACTGCGGCTTAAGTGTTCAAAAAAGCCTTGAATTTTGTGATAAGCAAGGTGTGGACGTTGTAACCATTGGGACGTATTTTGAAGAAAAAACAAGAGATCTTCTTGAAAAGCAGTATCATGACAGGGCCATTTTGATAGATTCCATAGATCTTTTACCTGAGCAGCTAGAGGCGGTACTGAGGGCTAATTTATTAAGATGAATTTCTTAGAAAAAACCAAAAAAAAATACTATGAAGCAGTAAAAAAACCTGTCCCGTTAATTGCCGGTCTCAGCGTTACCCAGGCCTGCAATCTCAGGTGTAAGTTGTGCGGAGCCGCCGCAGGTGAGCCCGCTAAAGGTGAGCTCACCACAAAGGAGGCAAGAATTGTTATTGACAATCTTGCTGAAGCTGAAGTCATGCACCTTTCATTTGGTGGGGGCGAACCTTTGGTGCGGGATGATATTCTGGAACTTGCATCATATGCTTCAGGCCGTTTTAGAAGTGTTGGGATTGTTTCAAATGGTTATCTTATTGATAAAAACCTTGCCAGAGAGATTGCCGCAGCAGGTGTTAAGCAGATGATGATCAGCATTGATGGTCTGGATCGTATTACCCATGATTTCAACAGGGGTGAGGGTAGTTATGACCGGGCACTTGCCGCTGTAAAATATTTAAAACTTGCAGGGATAACTGTCCGTATTTCATTTACTATTTCCATGACAAATTACTCGCAGCTTTCAGATATAATTGATAAGGCAGGAGAGCTTGACTCAGCTTTGCATGTTCAGGAATTTTTCCCAGGGGGCCGGGGAAAGGGGAAGGATAATCTTGTGCTGACCAGAAGAAATCGACGTGATATGCAAAGGCTTCTTTTTAAAAAACAGGCTGACCTTGGGGTTTCCTCCATAGGCTTTGAGAACAGATATATTATTTCTGAGGATAAAGGCTCACAGAAGATTTGCACAAATTCTGATTTTGGTTCAGGGTTTTATGATTTTTGTGTAGGATGCTTTACAGGAATCTATTCCCTGTTTGTTTCGTCAACAGGAGAACTCAGGTTGTGTGGACGATACGGGGAAGGGAAACTTGGTAATCTTAAGGAAACCCCCCTGTCGCGTATCTGGCAGACATCAAAGATACTTAAAGATATAAGGAACCGTGAAAATCTTAAGGGAAGATGTGGTAAATGTAATTACCGATATATCTGCGGTGGATGCAGAAGAAATGCCTATTTTTTAAATAATAATATTTTAGAAGAAGACCCACTGTGCTGGCGTGGTCGCTCAAATGAGGAACTTGAAAGTTCGGGGATATTATTTTAATTCATAACTTTTCAATGAAACCTGCTCGTAGGGCAATCCCCTGTGGTTGCCCCTACGAGCAGGGAAACCACAGGGGATTTTTTTGTTTCCATTCCCTGCTTATACAAATCGTTTATACTGATTCGATTTAATTTTATGATCCTTTGTTTCAACATGAAGGGACAACAGTATACTTTCAAGAATATCACGGGATATGGAAAGGCTGTAAATTATCGATTCCTTTAATCCTGCTCCTGCGCCCATGAGTTCAGATATCATCAGGCTGTGGCGCACAGAGATTGTTGAATCTATTTGAGGATCACTTCTTAAGTGCCCCAATACTTTTAAAACCAGCTCAGAATCTTTTTCATTAATGTTGGTTTTATTTATTAATACCTGCTTTTCAATCTCATAGGGGAGATAATCAACAGGGATTATATAGAATCTATCCCGTAATGCAACATCCAGGGCGTCTGTTCCTGTGAATTCTTCTCCTTCATTCATGCTGGCAAAAAAAACAACATTCTCAGCTACTTTTACCTGACCCAGTTGATCCACCCATATTGACCTGTCTTCGGAAAGAACCGAAAAAAGTTCGTTCAGCGCCTTGGGATGCTCAGGTCTGTTTATCTCTTCTAAATGGATAACACATCCCGGAGTTGATATGGCTTTAGGGAACAAAAATTCCTGATAAAATGTTTCCCCGCATTTTAGCCCATGCTCTCCAAATAACTGTCCTGGCTCGGAAAGTTGCCCAATCTGAAAAACAGCAAGGGGTCTTTTAAAAAAAGCTGCAAACTGGCGTATTAAAGACGATTTTCCACAGCCCTGACGTCCTGTCATTAATACATTGACCGGATGTGTGTTGGATAATTTTTCCAGGCTTTTAAGTACATCAGAGGTCTCTTCCTGAATATAAAAAAATGGGTCCAGCTCAGGTGGCGTTAAAAGGTCTTTATTATCCATTATTGGCCTCCATGGTTAATATTTTAAAATCCTTTGAAACAGTCGTTCAATAGCCTTTGGCAGTTCTTCAATGGAGTCAAGAAACTGTACCTGTTTTCCATATTGTTTGACCATTTTTTCTTTTTCTTTATAACTGCATCCTAATGTTATCATATCTATCTTTTCTTTTTTGCAAAAATCGATGGCATACTGAACGTCAGCCCCTGCATTTGATTCACCATCTGTGATATGGAGAATATACTTGGGCTTACTATTGTCCGTGGGCATTAATAAAGCCGCTGCGATTATAGCCTGGCCGGACGGGGTTCTCCCTGTGGGGGCAATGGAGTAGAGAATGTTATGTCTTAAAAGTTCAGATATCAAACAGACACCATCCCATTCAAAATAACCAAATACCCTGAGATTATTTCTGTACCCTTCCAGGGCTTTACGAAGTGAGCTCATGGTATTTTCAACAACTTTCCATTTAAACCCTGCCATGGACATGGATGCATCAACAACAACTGTAAAATTCCATGCAAATTCAGCCAGCTTTTGTTCAATTTTAAAACATCTCCCATCAATGGGAGCACGGTACAGCCGCCTTCTGTCTATTTTCCCGCTTTCAAGACCACGATTGACTTTTTTTATTCTTTGAGAATAATATTGAAAAACATTTTTCAGCCGTTGGACCAGTCGTCTGTCCGTATACGCATTGGCAGGTACAGTGAAGTCAGTGAGTGATGTACGCAAGACTTTTTCATCGTTATTACAGGCTAATTGTATTAAGGGGGTTAGATCTGTAGTATCCCTGGCAAGCTCAAGATTAATATCCTCCCACATATCTGTACTAATGGCCGTGTATGATCTTGTATCCTCATCTTTTTTTCTTTTTTTCTTCTTGATGTCCTTTGTTCCAGGACCCCGTGAAAAAAAAGCCACGGGCTCTTTTTCCCACTCTGGCATAAATTCTTCAATTTTTTTAAAGATATCCAGATAGACATCCGCCCTCATACCACATCTTACTGTCACAGATTGTTTGTTGTGAGCAATCAATGCAATGGTATCCACCTCTTTTTGCAGAATATCCAATGGCCCATTATATAATTTATTCAGGTTTAAATATGTAACCTGGTCAAGGGCAATCTGCTCCCAAAGATCGAACAGATGCCATGCTGTGGGAATTTTTGCGGGGTCCCTTAACATTCCAGGGATCAAGGCGATGCGGGCTTTTTTAGTATATTCCCCTAAAATATTCCTGGAAGCTTTTTTATCAAGATATATGTTTTCAGCAACAGAAAAAAATTTCCATAGAGTATCTTTTTTTAAATAATTTGAAACTTTGCTGAAACTTTGATCTTTTTTAAGCATCTCTTTCCATACAAAACCGCTCCATTCGCTCTGGCGAAGTGCTTCGTGTATGGAGACTCCAATAAGTACATCCATTTTACCGGGGGGAACAGGATAATCTCCTAATATAAATTCAGCTGGAAGGACAAGGGATTCCTTGTCGATTTCCGTGGATACCTGGCCCGACCAGGTTACACGTCCCACATTCATTCCAACATGGCCGATAACTGTGTTGAGAGATTTAAGGACACCTGCAAGCTCTGCTGATTCATAGCCAGCCTGGGTCATTCTCCAGTAACTTGAATTTCCCTTAAAAACCCAGCTCGGTTTATTCCATATGTTGTCCAGAGTCTGCTGGCAATATATATCCAGCCGATTAATATAATTCATAGGCATATTCAGGCACCTTTGTCTCATCCATTTCCACTTGAACAGAAAGCAGAATTGCCTCAAGAGCTTCCTTGCTCATCTGCAAGCTGAAAATCAAAGCTTCCCTGATACTTGCTCCTGCTTTCACAAGTCTTGCTATCATGAGGCTGTGTCTTGTGGATACGGAAATGGGCATTTTTGCGTTATACCTTAGATTATTTAAAATAGAGACAATCTTTTGAGCTTTTTCTTCAGGAATACCTGTTTTGAGCATTAACACCCTCTTTTCAACGCTAAGGGGAAGGTAGTCCATGGAGACTACGTAAAATCTGTCTTTTAGAGCAGCGTCAAGCATTTCCGTGCCACTGAATTCCTCTCCCTCATTAAGGGTTGCGAAAAAGATAACCCCATCTGCGACTTGAACATTGCCCAGATCGTCAAGCCATGCCTGGCGGTCATCACTTAAAATGGAAAAGAGCATATTCAAAGCCTTGGGATGTTCCGGGCGGTTTATTTCTTCTAAATGAATTACGCAGTTTGGTGTGGCTATGGCCTGGGGAAAAAGAAACTGCTGGTAATATGTTTCTCCATCTTTTAGCCGGAGTTCCCCGAAAAGCTGGCCAGGTTCGGAAAGGATCCCCACCTGAAAAGTTGCAAGGGGCCGGTTGTGACGTGCTGCGAATTGTTTTACAAGTGTCGACTTCCCGCAGCCCTGTTTGCCAACAATAAGAAGATTTGTGGGAAATTCTTCGGATAATGTATTAAACCTGTTAAGATTGGATGAAATTTCCGTCGATAAAAAATAATGGGGGTCTTTTTCCGGGATGAGAATATCTGATAATGATGTGTCCTGAGCCATGCTGTTTTTCTCCGTTAGAACATGTAAAAATTAGGTATTGGTTTTAATTAAGGCCATTTTGGGATATGAGGGATGAGTATTGCGAACAAAGATACAATCTATTTTTTTCAATACTAACAACTCAAGAATAGGTGGCCCAAGATAAAACCAAGCCCAAAAATTATAATTGTAATTGTAACTATTCAGTGTATAGGTCCAAAGTTTTAACCAGATCCAACTGAAGCATGTCTGCAATCAGCACAACTCAATAGTTACAAATTGTTTAGCGTTTAAAAACGGATAATGCTTTTTCCCATGAAATGTGAAGGGTACTCGGCTTTAAATCATCCGCCTATGGTACAGACAATGCCGCGGGAAGCAAGAATCTCCTTAAACCCTTCTACTTCCATTGGATCCATGCTCTCTTCATCTTCCAGGGGCCAGTCTAACCCAAGCCATCTGTATTTATTCTGGCACCAGTTATGAAAGGGGAGAAGGTCAATCCCTTCTACAGGGTTAGGAAGACTGTTAATAAATTCTGCAAGCTGCTCAAAATTTTCATCATTATCGTTAAAATCATATATAACAGGAACTCTACCTCTGATTTTGCATCCTTTTTCAGAAAGGGTCCTTACATTTTCAAGAATTTTTTCATTTCCTGCCCCAGTTGCTTTGGCATGCTTTTTTGTATCCATATTTTTAAAATCTATTAAATAAAGATCAACATATGGAATAGTCTTTTCATATGAACTCCAGGATGAAATACCGTTGGTATCAAGACAGATGTGAAGATCTTTTTCTTTTCCTTTAACCAGAAGCTCCATGAGGAAATTTATATGGGTTGTGGGTTCTCCTCCACCTATGGTCATTCCCCCCCCGGAATTTTTATAAAATGGCTTATCCCTTTCGACTTCATCAAGTACTTCATCAGAAGTTAAGTAATTTCCTGCAGGGGCAAGGGCATCATAAATACACGCGTCAACACACTTCATACAGAGATCACATTTTGTTCTGTCTATTTTATGATAAGTACTCCCTTCTTCCCTTGCTTCTTCCACAGGTATTGGCGGCAATATGGCCTCCTGGGGACAAGCCTCTATGCACAGACCACACTGCACACAAAGTGTTGTTCTCCAATATAGCTCATTTTTTCCACTTATGGTTTCAGGATTATGGCACCAGAGGCATTTGAGATTACAGCCCATGGTAACAACGAGGGTTCGTATCCCTGGCCCATCGTTGATTGAATACCGTTGCACATTTGTAATAAGACATTTTTCGGCCATTTTTACCTCCAGAAAAGTAAATCATTTACGGTGGAAGGAAGGGGGTCTTAGTGTATGAAAACAGTGCATGCTCAGGCGATTTTATCACCTGAAATAGCCATTGTTAATGCATGAATTTCAACAATTTTGATTTTTATGACTCCAGATATTGTTTGACCTGCATGGGTTGTATTAAAATATTTCAAATATTTTTCTGTTTTGTCAATCTCCTTTAAAGTCCCGTTTAATTTAAAAGCAATAATGGGAGGGCGTAATACAGCCAGGGAGATAGCACTGTTTTGTTGAATATTTTTTAAAGTGTTATTCTTCTCGTTAAAATATGGAAGAAGGATAATGTTATCATCAAGTATTTCCACATACTTTACCCTTTCCAGGCTGATATCAAGGTGGGTATTGGCTGTGCTGATCATCTTGACGGTTGCTGAATCCTTGAGGATTTCTCTAACATCATCTGGGATTTTCATCTGTTTTTGTCTTTTTTTTATTCTTTTAATAATGGACTATAAATCTGCGGCGGAGACACTTTCAACTTTGGCGATTGCTACACCTTTGATCTGTATGTTCATTCTATTCCAGACAGCATCATGCCATGTGTCAAACAAAGGTGTTTTGTTGTCAAAGTGGATAAATGTACATTGTATCTGGTGAGCTGTGCCTTGAGATGTTGCAACTGTTACTGTAAGTTTTCCAGTCTCCCTTAAATTTGCCTTGGTTTTGCCGAGGCATGCATCGGCAAAAGCCAGAGTTTCAAGATCAATAACAGCAATGGTTGATATCACCACTGTATTGGGCTTCCCCTGGCCATCAACTGTGGCAACCATGGTAACAGAAGCAGGTTCAGCTAAAGCATCTAATACTGTATCAGGAAGTATAGTCATAAGGTTAGTTTGGTTGTGTTATTATAGATCGTCATATAAATAATTTCACTCCGTTATCGGCCGCCTGCGTATTATAATACGCCTTCTGCCTAATTTTAAAAACAGGCTACTATATGACAATCTATATATTAGGCATGCAGCCTCGCCGGAATTAATTTTCCGGCGAGGCTGCAGTTCGTTGCCTATAATAATATATAGAATAATGCTCTATAATAAGGATATCCATATATTATTTAGTATTTGTACGAGAAAATAGTGGATACTATTTAACTGGCGAACCTATTTTAACTCCAGGGGGGACATCACTTTTTTTCATTGGAGTCGATTTCCAGTAAGCGCAGCGCGCATCAAGTACTCTTTCCACAAGGTCTCCGTTCTCAGGATCATCTTCAAAGGGGAAGAACCATTTCTCGCCTTCGTATTTATCTTTGGCCATTTTTTTTCTCCTAAATATTAAATAATGATGTTTAAAGTAATTATATTGGATAAACAATACAATATAATTCAAATTGCGATTAAAACGCACTTATATTTAATTCGGCCTGATTTAAAAATGCCGTAGCACTTAAATCGGTTTACTAACACCCACTCCAAGATCGGAATGAATTTTATATCCCCGTGCAGTCTCCTCAAAGCTTAGGCTCGAACCGTCAGTTGCCGAAAGAAAATTCCATCCATGGCATTTGGGACATTCGTGCCAGCTTGCTCCATCGTCCAGTCTGATATTGTACAAATAAGTAAAAGTTTCTTTTGGACCTACATAATCACAATGCTCACATTTTGTTTCCATCAACTTCCTCCTCTTTTATACATCGGTTACGGGTTTTTTCTTCCCCTTAAACACACGTCCTCTAAACGTGTCCAGCCCCCATGGTCGAGGGCCTTTATAGGCTTCGTCAGCTTCCATCTCGTTTGAGATTTCAATATGTCCGCAATCAGGACATTTCCTTGAAGCTAACAAGCCGGTAAGACTCGCATTTCCTATGAAATGCCAGTCTTCTCTCCCCCCTTCAAATTTACATTTTGAACATTTCATGGCTAATAAAACCGTTGTATGTTATAAATTATTTTTCCTCAAAACCGCGTACAGCACGAACGTCCTTGTCCCATGTGAACTCAGATGTATCAGTTTTAATTCGGGTTGCTTCTTCATATTTTTCGCAACCCTCAATATCATTAAAAATGTTAACGATAGCAGGCATTCCATCCTCATCCGCCATTTCCATGCACATACCTTCTGATGCAGCCATGTTTGCAGTATCTGGAATAAAATGTTTGCAGTCTCCGTGTCTAGCCATTATTTTGCTCCTTACTTAAATATAGATAGTGATGTATGAAAACGATTAAAAAAAACAGTTGGTAATGCAATTTATTTTACTTGCACCCTCTTCTGTATAAAAAAACAATGTATTTAAGTTATTACATTACCAGAACTTTATCAAGATATTTTTTTATCGATGTTTAAATTAACAATAAGTAAATATCATAACTTAATTATTTATACAAGAGCGTGATCATTTTTATTTGTGTTAAAGAGTGAGGGGTGCCAAAAAAAACAAAAGAATAAGTTTACAGCAAATACGTACTTGATGCGGGTTGAAATAATTTCAAAGCAGAGATTAACAAATTTGACTTGTAAATCTCTGCCTAGACTTTTTATTCAGTTATTTATTTTATATTTCCTGAATAGTACGTGCAATTATTGTATCCTGGGTTCTTTTGTTGAGTCCGGTAAATAATGCGCTGTAGCCGGCAACCCGTACAACAAGCTCGTTATAATCTTCAGGTTCTTTCTGGGCGTTTAGCAGAGTTTCGTTGTCGACCATGTTAAATTGAACATGATTAATCCCAAGGTCGCACCATGTTTCAATATATGATTTCCATACATCAAAACCCTTGTCACCGATGAGCTGAGAAGGTGAAAGCCTCTGGTTTAAAAGATTTGCTCTGAACATATTTTCATGGGTAAGCTTTCCAACAGACTGCAATACTGCTGTGGGTCCTTTTTTGTCCAGGCCTGCTCCGGGCGAACATCCACCATCATAGCATGTATCTCCAATGCGCCGTCCATTTGGCAAAGCTCCTAGAAGAGCACCAGCAACTGTGTATGCTGCAATATTCTGGGGCACCATGGGAACACCTTTGGCGGTTGAACCCCAGCACTGAACAGGAAGGCAGACTTCATCACGCATTCTTTCATGAATTTTCACGATTATTTCGTCGGCATAGGGATCGTCATTTCCCCACTTCGGAGTTCTGACAAAATCCATACGTTCTTTTTCATATCCTTCCCAATTGGCAGTAAGCATCTCTAAAACCTGTTCCATGGTATATTTCTTTTCATCAAAAACAAGTTTTTTAAGTGCTACAATGGCATCCATTCCATCCATCCAGATAAATGTTGTAATCCAGTTATTGCCATGTTCCCGTCTTTCAAAAGCATTGATCCCTTCGTCAACACACCGTTCATATGTGGCTGAAAGATGGGGCCGTCCCATTTTTTCTTCAATAAGGCGGGCCATATTTCTGATCTTGCAGGCTTCCCAGTGC
>JAUVKE010000138.1 GCA_030592105.1 Desulfobacteraceae bacterium | reverse complement strand
TATGAGCCGTGTCAACAATATTTACAGCTAAAGATCGACAATTACTTTTAATTCCTTAAGGGGGACAACCCTGTCGTAATAGACTGTTTTTAATCCATCATTTATTGTTCCCATGCAGTTAATGCCGATTCCTACAAGTATAATAGCAAGTAATACAATAAAACTGATTAAAGAATACAAACGAACTCCTATTTTGATGTTACCTATTTTCATTTTGTGACCCCTTATGCCCCCCGCACCAAAGCGTGGGAATGAAATAATGTGTTTACCCCATAATTTATAACCTGCAACTATTAATTTTAATAATTATAAATGCTTTCTGGCAGTCTTTCTTTGTTCAGCTTTATCTGATAATCTATACTTGTTTCACCCCTTTGCTTTTGCCTGAAAAAACAGCTTTAAATCCTGGGCCGGTTTTAAATTCGGCCATTTTGGGATATGAGGGTTGAGTGACCCAATATAAAACCAAGCCCTTAAATCCTATAATCTCCAGTAATAAATATTATCCATTTTTGCGGCATCTTCGCCAAAACCGCCTTTAATATCAAGAATTATTGAGGCTGTACTGCAGCAGAGTTTTGTTATATTTAAAAGACCTGTTTTTTTATATTCACCATGCATAACAGCAATTATCACGGCATCCACACCCGGCAGATCATCCATGCCGACAATATCTATGCCATAATATTTTTTTGCTTCACTCCGATCTGCAAGGGGGTCATTTACAATAACTTCAACGCCATAGTCTTTTAACTCGGAGATAATATCTACCACCTTGGTGTTTCTAAGATCCGGCACATTCTCCTTAAATGTGAGCCCGAGAACTGCTACTTTCGCTTTGCTCACCTGTTTACCTGCTTTTATGAGCATTTTAACAGTACGTTCGGAAATATATTTTGCCATGCCATCGTTTATCCTGCGCCCTGCCAGTATCATTTCCGGATGATACCCCATGGATTCAGCCTTAAAAGTAAGATAATATGGATCGACTCCTATGCAATGCCCCCCTACCAGTCCAGGTTTAAATGGGAGGAAATTCCATTTTGTTTCTGCAGCCTCAAGAACCTCCAGGGTATCTATTCCCATTTTATCAAAAATCAATGCAAGCTCGTTCATCAAGGCTATATTCAGATCGCGCTGGGTGTTTTCTATAATCTTTGCCGCTTCCGCAACCTTAATTGAAGAAGCTCTGTGTATCCCTGCTTTTACGATGGTTCCGTAGAGGTCGGAGAGGAGATTAAGGGTCGTGGTATCTGAACCGGAAACAATTTTCAATATTTTTTCAAGGGTATGGATTTTATCTCCAGGATTGATCCGCTCCGGTGAATACCCCACAGTAAAGTCTTTTCCAATTTTCAAATCTGATTCTTGCTCCAAAATAGGTATGCAGACCTCCTGGGTGGCGCCTGGATAGACTGTGGACTCGAAAACAATGCATGAACCCTTTACCATATTCCCCCCCGCAATTCTGGAAGAGCTTTCAAGGGGTTCTAAATCAGGAATTCTGTATTTATCAATGGGTGTGGGAACTGCGATGATAATCAGCCTGCACATAGACAGTTCTTTAGGATTATTTGTAAAATTAATTTTTGTACCAAGCAGGCTTTTTTTCGAAACCTCCAAAGTTTTATCGATTCCTGCTTTAAGTTGTTTTATCCTTTTTTCATCAATGTCATATCCGACGACATCAAAATAATTCGAGAAAGAGACAGCAAGAGGAAGACCAACATACCCAAGGCCTATGATCGCTATTTTCTCTTCCCTTGAAATCAAAGATTCATATGTTACCATCCAATCCCCTTTTCTTTTTTGCAACTTCCTAACCGGAGACTACCGGTTACGACCTCTTATGGGTGAGTTTTTCATGATTTAATCAGATTATACCTGAAGCTATAGGCTGATACAATTACCCTGTTTTTAAGCATTACCAACAAAAAAAGATCTAAAGGTACTTTCGTCTCTATTTAATTCTTTTTCTATTTTTGCTAAAAGCCTCTCTTTTTTTTGGGGAAGTTTACCTTCTATATTGATATAGTTAGTATAATGATCGCTTGTTAAGTATGATCTTCCTGAAAAATTCTTTATAAGCAAAGCTGTTTCTTTCAAAATTTCATGGGGTCCCAGCATAATAAATTTTCCTTTTTTCACATCATCCAACAATGGAGTATTTATTTTAGGGACAAAAGTCCTCAGCCTGATAAAATCGGGGGATATACTGCTCAGCACCCTGGCAGACTCCAGAGCATGTTCCATGGTACGTTCTTTTCCGCCTATCCCAAGAATTATATAGAGACTTAACTCAATGCCGGCATCGACTGTCCATTTTCCGGCTTCAATCTGTTCCTGGCTGTTTGTACCTTTTTGAATTTTTTTCAGTATTAGATCATCACCGGATTCAAGCCCCACATGGATCCTTGACAATCCTGCTTTGGCAAGAAGTTTTAACCCCTCAGGACCTTTTTTGTGAATATACTGGGATGAACCATATACAGTAATTCGTTGCAAAAGCGGAAATGTCTCCTTTGCAAAGGAGCATATCTCGCACAGATCATCGGTTTTCATGGCTATTGTATTTCCGGCCGGGAAAAAAAGGGTTGAGACATTTTCTCCGTAAACATCTCTGGCACTTAGTATATCTTCTTTTATTTCTGAAACTTTACGAATCTTGAAACCGGGAAGGTCTTTGTAGACCATGCAAAAGGTGCATTTATTGTGGGGACATCCCACTGTAGCCTGAATCAGTAGTGACTCTGCCTCACTTGGAGGCCGGTATATGGGGCATTCATATCGCATAATAGTTTTAGAATCCTATGAATTTACAAATTTTTTTGTCGAGATCAAGGGAGAGGGAGTTTTAACCGAAGAGATAGATATTCGTCAGATTTTCATGAGCAATTTTTTTTCTTTGTCAGTGAGATAACGCCACTTACCAATGGGAAGACCCTGCAGACTGACATTTGCGAACCTTATTCTTTTCAACTTTTCAACACGGCCCCCGACCTTTCTGACCATTCGCCGGATCTGCCTGTTTTTCCCCTCTTTTAATATAATTCTAAAAAATTCAGGGGAGACTCTTTTAATTTTTGCAGGCCGGGTCTTTGTTCCCATTAGAGGAAGCCCTTTTTCAATTTTTTTTAATGCTTTTTCCGATAAGGGTTTCCTTAAAGTAACTTCATACTCTTTTTCGTGGTCAAATGATGGATGTAAAAGCCTGTGATGCATATTACCATCATTTGTAAGAATAAGAAGCCCTGTTGAATCTTTATCAAGCCTGCCGACCGGATAGACCCGCTGATCAATATCAAGAATATCGAGTACAATTTTATCCCCGGGCTGGCTGCAGGTTGTAACATATCCTTCGGGCTTGTTTAAGGCGATGTAGATCAGGCTGCTCGTTATAATGCAAGGTTTCCCATCAAACCTGACCATGTCTGTGTCTGAATCAACCTTTGTTCCAAGCTGGGTAACAATATTCCCATTAACCGTTACCAGTCCCCCTGTGATATGTTTTTCACCCTCCCTTCGTGAGCAAATCCCTGCCATGGAGAGAAATCTCTGTAAACGGATTAAAGGCATGGGAGACTATGTTCTGTAATCTGCATTAATCTTAACATAATCCACAGAAAAATCGCATGTGAACACAGAAGCAGACCCTGCTTTTATTTTTAAATCAATGGTCAGGACAAATTCTGATTTTTTCAAAACTTTTGTGGCCAGGGCTTCAACATCTTTGCCACATCCCATTCCGTTTTTCACCATCATTACATCATCAAAATATATATCAATCAAATCCTGATTAATCTGTGCTCCTGATCTTCCTGCCGCGGCAATAATTCTTCCCCAGTTTGCATCTTCACCGAAAAATGCTGTTTTAACAAGATTGGAGTTTGCAATGGTATCTGCAATTTTTCTGGCATCCTTATTATTTTCAGCCCCTTTTACAATTACCTCAACAAATTTAGTTACACCTTCACCATCTTTTACCAGCATTTTTGCAAGAGATAATAAGAGATCATCCAGTAATTGCTGAAAAATATTTATTTCCGCTTTGTTTTCAATTGTCACCTGGGAATCATTATTCGCCATTATAATGACAGTATCATTTGTGCTGGTGTCTCCATCAATTGTAATTTTGTTAAATGACTTCTCAGTGGAGGATAACAAAAGGGTGTGAAGCAAATCAGGAGCAATACCTGCGTCTGTGCAGATAAAACAGAGCATGGTGGCCATATCAGGCCTTATCATCCCCGCCCCTTTTGCAACACCTGCAATTGTAATTTTTTTGCCATTGATCTCTTTATGCCGAAAAATCAGTTTCTCAACAGTATCTGTTGTCATTATCGATCTGGCAAAATTTTCAAAGCCATGGGGGGTAAGGGCTTCTATCAAACCAGGAACAGCCGTTTCCACCCTGTTTATGGGAAAAGGTTCACCAATTACACCGGTTGAAGCCACAAGAACCTTTTCTTCAGGGAGATTAAGCCGGGATGCAATAAATTCGGTCATGGCCACAGCATGAACCATCCCCTCTTCCCCTGTACAGCAGTTGGCATTGCCGCTGTTTACTATTATTGCCCGGCATTGCCCTGATTCCACCCGTTTTTTATCAAGAATAACAGGAGCCGCCTGAACCAGGCTGTTTGTAAAGACACCTGCAACGCTGGCATCTTTTTCCGAATAAATAAGCCCAAGGTCGATGACCCCTTTTTTTTTAATCTGGGCAGCAATCCCAGCAGCCATAAACCCGGGGCAGATTGTAGAATTATTCATTTTCGTCTATTTTTTTTTCCAGCCTTTCAATATCGGCCTTTGTGGCCACATTCATCGTACCAAGCACTTTGTTTACAATTGTTTCGACCCTTTCTTCCAGATCTTTTTTTGCCTGCTCTGATTTTGCTAATATACTGCTGATAAAGTCTTTGCCTTCATTTTCAGTTAATTCCCCCTTTTCCACGAGATCTTTTACAAAAGTCTCTGCTTTATCTTTAGTAACAACAGCCAGGCCTATCCCCGTTAACAACGTTTTTTTGATTAATTCCAGCATGTTTTTCTCCTTAATATTTTCCATAAATGTTTTTATATGAAAATGATAAATTATAAATTATGAATTAAGGAATTCTACTAATTTATAAAATGCCATTAAACGCTATCTCATTTTCATATTTTGTTATGCCCGATAGGGCATGCCGGTTATATGAAACTGTAAAGCATTTTCAATGCATTGTAACATTTTTAAATGTATTAACAAACAATTGCTATGGCAAGCATTTTTTTATTAAAATAATTTATATGGATTTGGAGCATTAATCAGTTTAAGGTGCCTTTATTTTACACGTTCCACATATTCAGAGGTTCTTGTATCGATTCGGATTAATTCACCCATTTCTATAAACGGAGGTACTTGTACAATAAGACCGGTTTCAAGAGTTGCAGGTTTTGTACTCCCCGTTGCGGTATCACCCTTTACCCATGGTTCTGCCTTAATAATTCGCAGCTCAATGAAATTAGGAAGGGAGACTCCAATGGCATTATCTTTAAAAAACAGAATATTGCATAAAACATTTTCCTTGAGCAGACTGACAACGTCGCTTACCTGTTCTTTTGTAAGAAAATGTTGCTCATATGTTGAAGTATGCATGAAACAATACTGATCTTTGTCTGCATAGAGATACTCCATTTCAGCCTCTTCAAGATTTGCTTCCTTAAATTTATCTCCGTTTCTAAATGTTCTGTCAAACTGTGAGCCTGAGAGCATATTTTTGAGTCTGCACTTATAAAGTGACTGGCCTTTGCCGGGTTTAACAAACTGAAATTTGGTTATTACATGGGGGGCATCGTCTATCTCAAACTTAAGTCCTTTTCTTAAATCACTGCTATCATACATTTATCTATCTTTCCTCATAATGTAATGCCTGAAAGTCTATAAATAGTCCTTTCAAGAATCTGTTTTGCCTTTTGAGTTTCTCTTACAAGTTGTTTTACCTTATTAATATCTTTTTTAAATCTGATGGGGCAGCCATTATTATCCATGGCATTGGTATTGGTGCAGCTGTCGATTCCGGCGGGGCGAACATCAATTATTCCATCCAACACATTATACGGTGAAATTCCTCCGGCAAGAATAACCGGACAGCGGGATACTTCCACAAGCTGAGCCGCAACATCCCAGTCGCAGGTTATTCCTGTTATACCGATAAAACCATTAACAGGCTGTAATGCAGCAGCTGTTTTAGTTTCTGTTTTCAACAAGGTATCTGTTAACAGATAATCGCTTGATTCATCAAACATTTTACCGAGTTTAATTGTGGGTACACCATGGGAAAACCCGAACTGAGCAATGGGAATAGAGCGCATTATCTTTATATCAGGGAATCTTTTTTTAACATTTTTTTGTAATTGTATAAGCTTGTCAACATTCCCCTTTTTAATGAATATTGTATGAATATCATCACAAAAATGGATAATATCAGGTTTGTAATAATCCAGAATAGCAAAAATAATATCCTGATCCTCAAAAAGAGGAATCAGGCTGCTTTGTGAAGCTGTTTTTTTAACCAGATCAATTGTCTCTTTTATTGCAGGAAGTTTCCAGTTTGTATCCGGCAAAAGAACAGTGCCGATGGTATCAACCCCTATTTCAACAAGAGCTTCAGCTTCACAAGGGGTCTGAACTTCATAAATCTGTACTGATAAATCCTTATCCATAATAAATATCCAAAATAAGCAGACATTTTAAAAATTTTAGTAACTATTCAGCTAATATGTGCGGCAACAGGTATAATCTGATTAAACCATGAAAAACTCACAGATAAGAGGTCGTAAAGAAAGAATCTGTTAAAAATATAAACTTGCGTAATAGTATAAAAAAATAACGTTAATAAGTTCAGCCCTGATGGATTCTTTCTTAACGCTCTCTAATCCATTCAAACAATTTCAAAGTTTTAATCAGATCATACCTGCTGCGT
>JAUVKE010000277.1 GCA_030592105.1 Desulfobacteraceae bacterium | reverse complement strand
TTGATTTTTCAAAAAACCTGGCCACAAATTTTGAGGTTCACGGAGAATTCGCCTATCTTACTAAAATCAAGCAGACCTATCTTTCTAAAACAGGCACAATAATTGGGCGCGAACGTTCCGTTAAAAAATACCTGCTGGGACTTCGTTATCTGAGCGAAAGCGATATCACCACCATTATTGAATTTTATCACAACGGCAACGGTTTCTCGGAAACAGAGCTGGACAGTTTCTATCAACTTGTTGACGATGCGGAGATCCAGTTTCTTAGCAGCGGAAACAATACCCTTTTTCAAATTGCTGAGAATATCTCTAAAAAGGGCTATGGAACCCCCCAGGCAGCTCGCAATTATCTGTACCTCAAAATTAATCAGAAAGATCCTTTTGATATACTCTACTTCACCCCGGGACTGATCGCCATCCTTAACCTTGACGACCACAGCTATTCCGTCACCCCTGAAATGCTATATACCGGTTTTACTAACTGGGACATTCGGCTGCGTTTCACTTTTTTAAACGGCGGTAATTTTACCGAGTTCAAGGAAAAACAAAATAAAAACAAACTCGCGTTTCGTGCCCGGTATCATTTTTAGGTTTATGATGAAGCCGTGACTCTTATGGTTGTTGATGCAATTGCCATAGGAAGAAAAGAGGAAGAAAAGGGGTCACATCTTAAATATTCAATATTCGCTTTTTTATTTTATTCACTTTGCCCTTAACCCGCTTATTTTGCGTTATTTCCTTTTCAACACGATTACAGGCCATTGTTATTGTCGCACCGGATACATTGCCAAAATACATACCAAGCTCTTTATATGTAATGCATCTGTGATTTCTGGAGAGATAGACAGCCATATCCCTTGTTTTATTTTTTTTCATGCCCATTTTTATCACAGCTTCTTTGTCTGTTTCAAATTCCTTACATACTTCCAGCACAACGGCTTCCGGTGTAAATCCGGGTACTCAATTCATTATTTAAGATGTGACCAACAGGGCAAAGTTATGTAAACAAATCTCATAAATCCAACAGGCTCTTAGTCTCCTTAATCGTCCGGGACTTGACTCTTGTCAACTTCATGTTTATCAGCCTCAAGGCACAGGCAGCAATTTTCATTAAATCTTCACTTTTTGGGTTGTGGGCATAACCCGCTTTAGTTTATCCGGGCAAATATCTACTCTTTTTTTGTTTATATGTTTTATATGAAAATGATGAATTAAGAATGGTAAATTATGAATTGAGGAATTTTGCTGAATTTATAAGATAGCAGTAAGCAGTATCCTTTTTTAATGTTTTATTCTGCGCGCTAAGAGATGAGGTTTATATGAAAGAACTGACGGTCAAGATGGTATAAGCTTTGCAACAGTTTATGCAAGATAAAGCTTTATGTAAAATACTAAAAAACAGATTTAATAATGGGGGCAGATATGTTGAAATTGGATGATTTAAAAAAGGATGATAAACTTATTAATAAGATAGACTGGGAGATGACCCATGAAGATGCTGTAAGACTCTATCTTGAATGGGGCAATAACAGCTGGACAGGGGCGAAATATCCGATTCGTTCAAAAGATGACGTTTCATATTATTTTGTGGTAAATACATGGCAAAAAACGCCTAAAATTTTTCTGATAAAAAGAAATTCAGAATTGGCTGAAGAGCTGGCTGAGTTTGAGATGCCTGAAAAGATTAGAGAAGAATTTCTGGCGAGTGATGGCAGCATTAAAGGTGTTTATTCCCTTGAAGGAGACGTGCGAAGATGGCTCCAAAGGGAACTTGGATATAAATAAATTCACTGCGTTGTCCTGCGCCATATGCTTCATATCCCAAAAAAAGAGTTATTGCGTCTCATGATACGTTTATGTCTCGTGGATAAATAGAGACGTCTATTTTTAGCATTATTTATTATAATATCATAATGTTGGCATGCGATTGCTTAGTGATGCAGACTTGTCCATGTATGCTTATTAACATTGATGCAGTTTAATCTAAAATCAGAGTGTTAGATTGCCATCTTTACTTAATTATCTGTTATTAATATCAATTACATCTTCTTTTAATTTTTTATATATTGTGGCATGGTTATTGAAAGCTAATTCAGGAGTAGAAAGTAATTTAACTGGTATCTATAATTTATAACATGACAAATAAGGAGGAATAATATGGAAAAAAAGAAAGATCTTCTGGAGAAAGGGGCACTGCTTCAACGGGATGGTCAAACCTATGCAATAGTGCCACATCTTCCGGGGGGATTATGCACACCTGCAATCTTAAGAAAAATTGCAGATGTATCTGATAAATACAGCGCTGCTGCAATAAAGCTGACAAGTGCATCCAGGGTAGCTCTTGTGGGTCTTAAAGAAGAAGATCTTGATAATATCTGGAAGGATCTGGAACTTTCACCAGGTGCAGCGGTTGGTATGTGCGTACGCAGCATAAAATTTTGTCCTGGTACTACTTTCTGCAGGCTTGGTAAACAGGATGCGGTTGGGATGGGGATGAAGCTGGACGAAATATATCACGCTTCAAAGATGCCCTCCAAGTTTAAGATTGGCGTTTCAGGGTGCCAGAACTCATGTGCCGAGTCCTGGATTAAGGATCTTGGTTTGATCGGTGCAAAAAATGGGTGGAAAGTTTTGGCCGGTGGCAACGCCGCCTCAAAACCGGCCATAGGCAGTGTTATTGCAAAAGACCTTGATACTGATGAAGCCCTGGCTTTAATCGAAAAAATAGTGGAACGTTACCGGCAACATCCCAAAGCTGTAAGATTGGGAGCAGTTATAGAAGCAGTCGGCCTTGAGCAATTCAAGAAGGATGTGGGCGCAGTCTAAGGGTAAAATGTTACAATACAAGGATATTTTTGAGCAGGTTTTTAATTTAATAAAGTATGATTAATTTAATTAAAATGGAGGAAAGAATGGAACTTAGCCAAACAGTAAAAGATGTACTGAACAATAAGGATAGAATAAATATTTTAAGCACAGCCAACAAAAAAGGTGAAACAGATGTTGCGGTTTTTGGTTCAGCTCAATTGACAGACAAAAACACAGTCTCTTTTGTGCTTAAAAATACCAGTCGTTCCCTGGCTAACATTAAAGAAACCGGTTATGCATCATGTCTGATCCTGCTACCCGAAGCAGGAGGCAAAGGCCTTAAGATAAAAGGCTGCCGCCTTTATCTGAAACAACAGTTTATCGAGCGTTCAAGAAATCCGGTTTATCTTGTTGAAAGATCTGAGGAGAAAGGCACAGGCTGGGAACAATCTTTTAATGTGGATCTTGAAAAGAAAGAAGAAGAACGCTCCTCCACAAAAAGCTACCTCGTTATATTCGACATTACTGAAGCCCGCCCGATCGTTGATACAGGAAAAGGAATCTAATTTTTTTTGACCTTCCATAACTCGCCGTCTCTCCATCGGGACGGCGTTTATCCATACTTCATTTCTGTTTTATTCTCAATTTCCGGCAATACTTGTTTTGACTAAATGCAAAGACTTTGCTATAGATAATATTCTTATTAGCAACCACTTGCCTTTTGTGCTGGAAAATGAAAAAAAAAGCATTACTTAAAAAAATATCTTCTGGTACTGGAAATCTCGAACGGATCTTGGATAATCTTCAAGACGGCATTATAGCTCATGATCTTGAACGGCGTATTTTCTATTATAATTGCAAAGCTGAAGAGATAACCGGTTACAGCAGAGATGAAGTCCTTGGAAGAGACTGCCACGAAGCGCATGGCGCACCTTTTTGTGGTGATCACTGCCTGTTTTGCAATCCCCCCGCAAAAATAAGTGTTAATACAGCTGAATATCCCATCACGATAACAACCAAAAGCGGAAAAACCCGTATGGTTAATATGACGTCCACTATGATGAAAGATGAAAATGGACGGAATTTCGGTGTGCTTGCTTCATTTAAAGACATAACTGATATTACGGATCTGCAAATCAGGCTGGGCGAAATTTCAAACTTTGCCAATATTATTGGACAGCACCCCAGAATGCTTCAGGTTTTTCAGC
>JAUVKE010000121.1 GCA_030592105.1 Desulfobacteraceae bacterium | reverse complement strand
CCCGATAAAAACGTTCCATGGGATATTCTACAGAATATCCATATGCCCCCATAATTCTCATGCCAAAATTTGCACATTGTGAAGCGACTTCACCAGCCATATATTTTGCCTGGGCAACTTCAAAACCATTGCTTAAGTTTCCCTGATCCTTTTGAACAGCAGCCTTGTATACAAGGAGCCTGGCAGCTTCAACTCCGGTAGACATCTGAGCTATCATATCCTGATTCATCTGAAATTTGCCTATTTCCTGGCCAAACTGTTTTCTATCATTACAATATTTTGCAGCTATATCAAGGCATGCCTGAGCAACACCTACTCCACCTGCGGCTGCAGATAATCTTGTCTGATTTAAAGAACCAAAAACGATTTTTGCTCCATCTCCCGGCTTTCCTATAATATTCTCTTTTGGCACTTTTGTATTATCTAAAAAGAGTTCCGCTGTAGGAGAAGAATGAATACCCATTTTTATAAGAGGTGAGGTGGAAATACCATTAAAATTCTTGGGCTCAATCAAAAAGGCTGAAAGCCCTTTTCCTTTTTTTGACTTGTCCGTAAAAGCATAATAAACCAGAACATCAGCATCTGCGGCATTTGATATCCAGGATTTGGAACCGTTTAACAGCCAGTGATCTCCGCAGTCTTCTGCAACAGATTCCATAGACATAATATCTGAGCCAGCATTAGGTTCAGTAATCGCAAAACCTCCAAGATATTCTGCTGAAACAAGCTTAGGTATATATTTTTTTTTAATTTCTTCTGTAGCATGCTTATAGATAACATGGGAGGTTCCAAGCCCCTGCATATTTACCTGAACCCTGAGTGATCCCGAGGTACGGGCAATTTCTTCTGTAATTATGGCCATTGCCAGCCAGCCCATATCCTCTCCACCGTATTCTTCAGGAATTACAGCTCCAAAAAAACCTAACTTTCCCATTGGCTTTAAGACTTCCTTATAAGGCAAATAATTATTCTGATCCCATTCACCAGCATAAGGAGCTATTTTTTTTTCCGCAAACTCACGCACAGCATCTCTTAACATCTGATGCTCTTTAGACAACTTAAAATCCATATATTCCTCCTGGTTTTTCTTGAAATTCCAATTTCAGAAAAACATCATTATTTACCGGTAAAAACCGGTTTTCTCTTTTCTAAAAATGCAGTATAGCCCTCCACAAAATCCTTGCTGTCTAACAAAGCACTTTGCAAATTCAACGCATAATCAAGTGATGCGTCAATGTCCATCTCACTCGATCTGCGCATGGCCTCCTTAATTAATATAATTGCTGAAGTAGGGCCGTTTGCTATTTTTTGCACTAAAGCATCGGTTTCATGCTTAAAATCATTTTCAGGAACCAGTCTGTCTATAAGGCCAATCCTGAAAGCTTCAGCAGCATCAATAATATCTCCGGTGAACGCAAAAAGTTTTGCTGCACCAGAACCTACAAGCCTGGGAAGAAGATAATGACCTCCCATATCTGATAATATACCCATCTGTATATAACCATACCCAAACCTCGCTGTATCTGAAGATATACGGATATCACACGACATGGCTATATCACAGCCCCCTCCAACTGTAACTCCGTTAATTCCTGCTATTACCGGTTTGGGAATAGCATGAAGTTTTCTTACCATATTAGCAAAATTTTTTATATATTTTCTCCATTGAGCAGGATTCATTTTAGAAACAGGGACAAGATCTTCCTGAATATCACCGCCAGCGCAAAAAGCCTTTCCAGCACCGGTTATTAACACAGCTCTTGTCTCTGAATCGTCTTCTATCACTTGAAGAGCATCAAGCATATCTACTATTAATTCTGGAGAAATGGCATTAAACTTTTTTGGTCTATTCAAGATAATTGTCGTTACCTGCTTATCTTTTTCCAATAAAATGGTGCTATATTTTTTTTCCGCCATAATTGATCCTTTCTGAATATATTGGGGAAATAAAAAGAATAAAAATAATAAAACGGGGACAAAATAAAAAGGATGGAAAACCGGTTATACATAACAAGCAAGAGCTATATAATACTGGCAAACGTATAAAAAGCTCTACAGCACAAAACTGATACAAAACAAAATTTTATTAATAATACAGGATTTATAACTATAGTTCGTCACCTAAATAATTTCAAAAATATTTGAACGAAAACCATATAGACCCAGAACTTTGGAATCACCTTTTTGAAATTTAATATGTGACCATCTATATCCAGCTGTTTTAAAAAATTGATTGCATACACATTTTAAGGGTGATCCGCCTAAAACAAGAAACTGCTTAAACGTATAAAAAGAGCGCTAAGAAAAAATCCATCAGAAGTTAAGTGATGCATATCAGGCAAGCTGAACAGTTACCAGGATTTCAATGATAAATATGGCCGGATTCAGTAAAAAATTCAGCCATATTTCAACAAAATCCAAAAGACTATACCATTGTATATCCACCGCTAACACTTAATGTCTGACCTGTAATATGGCTTGCACACTCTGATGCCATAAAAATAACAGCCTTGGAAACTTCACTCGGTCTTCCTAACTTGCGAAGAGGATATCCTTTTGCTGCTCTTTCCTGTGCTTCAGGAGTAAAAATTTTCAGCATCTCTCCTGCCCAGAGACTACTATCCCCTACATCATTATCAGATTCAGGAATGGTCAATCCAGGACAAACCACGTTCAAACGTATTCCGTTTTTCCCTACTTCTCTCGCCAGTGCTTTTGTAAAAGCGATAACTCCACCCTTACAACCGGAATATACAACTTCTCTGAATTCGCCCATTCTTCCTGCATCTGAACCGATATTAACAATAACTCCTTTTTTTGCTTCAATCATCTGGTCCATAACAGCTCTTGTGCAATTGAGCATTCCCCAGAAATTAATGGCTATAATCTTTTCCCATTTTTCTCTGGTTTCTTTCATAAACAAATCATCAATATTCCATCCTACATTATTAACAAGAACATCAACAGTACCGAATTTATCATTAACAGCTTTAACCATTGCCTCAACCTGATCATTTTTTGTGATGTCAGTTTTAACAAACATAACTTCACTACCAAAGGCTTTGGCCTGTTCTGCTACTTTCTGGCCTTGAGCATCATCAAGCTCTGCAATTGCAAGTTTAACATTCTCTTTCGCAAAATCATGACAGATTGCGCGACCTATATTTGAACCACCACCTGTAACAATAACTGTTTTACCTGCTAAATTTAAATCCATGTTTTCCTCCTAATACTTTTCCTAATTATTATAATAATAAATTCCATGCCATGTCGGGCATAATTAAGCAAAAAAAGTTATGAGAAACAGAATCTGCAATCTATTTCACACTACTCACAACTCATATCTCACTACTTTCAGATAAAATTCAATACTATTTCCTGGGCAATCGCAATACACGGTTTGCTATTATGGTCCGCTGGATTTCAGAAGAACCTCCCCAGATAGTAAGGCTTCTGCAATTTACCCAACCCTTTGATGCTTCATGGACATTGTTGCCCAATTCGTCGATATTATACCATGATTGTCCATATGGTCCCATGACCTGAATATTCAAATCCATAACCCTCTGATAAAGTTCAGCACCATAAACTTTTAACAATGAAGCTTCAGGGCCGGGCTGCGAACCTGTTTTAAGCTTGGACAACATACGCAGAAAAGTATAATAAAACGATTTACAGTCAATTTCAATTTCTGCAAGCTTCTTCTGAAATGCCTTGTCCCTGATTACTGGTTCTCCTTTAACTAAAATATTTCTGGCATTATTTTTTGTTGTTTCAACTGCATAGAGAAGATCGCCTACAGGAAACGCATTAAGCCTCTCATGTTCCAGTAACGCACCAGCAACCCTCCATCCATCGTTAATTTTACCAACTATATTTTTCACAGGGACTTTGACATCGTCAAAAAAGACTTCTGAAAATGCTGTATGATCTGTTATTTCTTCAATAGGACGAATAGTAATGCCAGGAGTTTTAAGATCAACGAGTAAAAAAGTTATACCTGCATGCTTTTTTACATCAGGGTCAGTCCTCACAAGCATAAAAATCCAATCCGCATAATCTGCCATACTTGTCCATGTTTTTTGCCCGTTAACAATAAAATAATCCCCCTCACGCACTGCCTCTGTACTCAGGCTGGCAAGGTCGGAACCAGCATCAGGCTCTGAAAATCCCTGACACCAGATAGTCTCTCCAGATATCATGTCAGGTATAAACTTTTCCTGCTGTTCCTTTGTTCCCATTTGCAGAAGCAAAGGTGCCAGCATTCCAAGAGATACAATCCTGGTTTTAAGCCTTGGTGCACCAGATAAGCCATATTCATAATTAAAGACAAACTGCTGCACCTGATTAAAACCAGCACCCCCCAGTTCTTTGGGAAGATCAGGAGCAATCCAGCCTTTTTTATAAAGAGTTTTATGCCATTTAATCATCAGCCCAAGATCAAGAGTGCTCCCCCCAAGAGTCTTGTCCAGTACTTCCGGCGGAACATTTGCCGCCAGCCAGTCTTTAACTTCTTTGCGAAACTTCTCTTCTTCTTCTGAATATGATGCTTTCATATCATCTGTATCCCTTAATCAATAGCCCGCCAAAAACGCATAGCGTTCCTGGTGGTAGCCAGCGTCACCAAAAAGAATCTCTGCGACTTTTGCTCTTTTTATAAAAAGACTTATGTCAGACTCGTTTGTAAAACCGAATGCACCATGGAGCTGCACTGCAGTCTTTGTTATATCTACATAAGCAGATGAACATTTTGCTTTTGCTGTTGACACAACCTGCGCCTTTTCCTTTGTATTTTCAACAATCGACGCAGTAGCGTAATAAACCGACGACAAAGCCAGTTCTTTTTGAATAAACATATCAGCTGCCTTATGCTGTGTTGCCTGAAATGAGCCTATGGGCCTGCCAAACTGGATCCGATCAGTAAGATGCCTCACAGTAATATTTAAAGCAGCCTCCATACCGCCGGTCATCTCTGCACAAAGACCTGTAGTCGCCTGATCAACGGCCTCTGTTAAAATTAAATGCCCATTATCCAGTTCACCTACAATATCATCAGATGAAACCTGAACATTATCCATCTCAAAAATACAGGCATTGCGACCATCCATTGTTTTCAGAGGAGTTATTTTAAGCCCTTCAGTCTCTCGTGAAAGAACAAACAGAGTGATTCCGGTTTCATCAGATACTCCCTGTGAAGTTCGCGTTGAAACAATAAATTTATCAGCAGAGCAACCATCTGAGACAAATATTTTTTTTCCTGAAAGCAGAAAACCATGATCATTTTTTACAGCAGTGGTTCTGCAATATCGTGTATCATAACCTCCGCCATCCTCCAGATATGCAAGTGCCATAAAAAGTTTACCATCACAAATAGCAGGAAGGATCTCTTCTTTCTGCTCATCATTTCCACCAATTAAAATCAGATTCCCACCTAACAGAACTGTCGAAATCCATGGTTCAGGGAGAAGGCCCTTGCCGAATTCCTCCAGCAGAACCATTACATAACTGAAATCCATTCCAGAACCACCAAATTCCTCTGGAAAAATCAAGCCCATCCAATCAAGCCTGGCCATTTTTTTCCAGATTTTTTTTGTATATCCAAGGGAATCTTTTTTTAATTCACGAACCCGTTCAAAAGGATTTTCCTTCTTAATAAAGTATGCAGCGCTTTCCCGCAACATCTGATGCTCTTTTGTAAGCTCCAGATCCATATAATACCCCTAATTGTGATGAACTCGTAAAAAATCTAAAAATATCATTTTCCGTCATTTCAGTAAAAACAGAATCCAGTTTTTCAAACAGTTATAAGTCATCTGGATTTCAATTTTCACCCAATAACAACTTTTTACGAAACCATTAATTATATAATTTTTACAGAATTATTAAAATCATGCATGCTATTTCATCTCAAGCTTAATTCTGGTCTTCAGATAAGTCTCATATTCCGCTTCTCTGAATTTTGCAAAATCAGGATCTCTTTTTTCAAAAAATGCAGATTGGGCTTCTTTTTGCTCATCACTGTTCATAAATGCGGGAAACATCAATTTTTGCAGTTCACCAGCATTATCATACCTCATGTTATTAAATTCCTGATCAAAACTGACCTTTAACATCTGAATACAAGTAGGGCTCTTTGCAAGTATTTCAATACACCACTGATCAACCTCTTCATCAATTTTATCAAGAGGAACAACTGAATTTACAAGACCCATTTTAAGAGCTTCATCAGCACTGTAACGTCTGCAGAGCATCCACATTTCCCGGGCCTTTTTTGCTCCAAGAACCCTGATAGCATACTGTATCGGCCATCCAGTAGCAGGACTTCCGACCTTGGGACCATTTTGTGCAAACCTGGCATTATCAGCGGCAATGGTAAAATCACAGCAATATGCCAGATGGTTACCGCCACCCACACACCAGCCTTTAACAACAGCTATTATAGGTTTTTTGCATGATACTATAAAATCGTTACATTGAAAAAAGATTTTGTCTTCAAATTCACCTTCAGCCTCAGCACCCACATCACCACCTGTACAAAAAGCCTTGTCCCCGACACCAGTTAAAACAACTACTCCTATAGATGGATCCGCATTGACATCATACATACATTCCCATATATGACGGATTGTTGTCCCAGTAAAAGAGTTCATGGCTTTGGGCCTGTTGATGGAAATTTTTGCGACTCCACCAGCTCCAATATATTTTTTTTCGTAAATCAGATCGTCATACTCATACCCTTCAACTTGTTTCCATTCACTATGATTTGGTACAGCCATTATACTTCCTCCTTTGCATTAATTGAGTTATCTGATGTTTATCCAGAAATGACTATTTTGCTCAATATTTTAGTCATAGAAACACTATATTCAGTAATTAAAAATTTCAGATTTCCTGATCTTGAACAAAAAGCATTATTTCAGGATAAACACTATCTAAAAATATGGACACTGTTAAAATTAAAGTCCCATTCTTTTGGCTATAATCTGCCGCATAATTTCATTGGTTCCGGCAAAAATTGGCATAATACGCATGTCACGAAAATAACGGGCAAGAGGGTCTTTCTCCAGCATCCCTGATTCTCCGTATATATCAAGACAACCATTAACCACCCTGTTCACCATTTCACCTGTCCAGAATTTAGCCATAGAAGTCTCTGTAACAACATCACTCCCTTCAATATGCTCGGCAATTAATTTTTCAAGAAATGTACGTCCCAGTTTTAAATCTGTAGCCATTTCCACAAGAGCAAACTGATTTACCTGGGAATTTGGAATCTCTTT
>JAUVKE010000025.1 GCA_030592105.1 Desulfobacteraceae bacterium | reverse complement strand
CTTTTGGTCCATCTACTGCGTTACATCAAAGGCCGAATACATCAAGTATTCAACCTTTAATGCGCCTTGTATATGAACCAAAATCCTTCACAATTTTTGTTCAATTTATATAATTTCCGATCCTAATCTTCCTCCCACCCCTTTTCTCCGATGAGCTTTACAAATCTGCATCCCCCAAGATTTGTAGTCGTAATCCCATCTCCATCCTTATATATCCTGAGCAGCTCCTGGGAATGCCTGTCCCCCACAGGGAGTATCATACGTCCGCCCAGGGCAAGCTGATCCACCAATACATCAGGTATTTCCGGGGCGCCGGCCGTGACAATAATAGCATCAAAGGGACTTTCACCTTTCCACCCTGTTGTACCATCAGAATATCTGGAAACAATATTAATATACCTGAATTTATCAAACAGGGTGCGCGCTTTCGCAAAAAGAGAATGAATCCTCTCTATGGTATAAACTCTGGATGAAAGTAAGGATAAAATTGCGGTCTGGTATCCTGATCCCGTACCTATTTCAAGAACCCTGTCATTTTTGTCAAGCTCCAGCGCCTGCGTCATTTCCGCCACAATATAGGGCTGTGAAATAGTCTGCTGTTCTCCAATGGGAAGAGGAAAATCACCATAGGCCTGATCAACAAAGGCCTCACTGACAAATAAATGCCGCGGCACCTTGCGCATAGCTGAAATCACGCCGGGATCAATAATTCCGCGCGACTCAATCTGCTCTGAAATCATTATGTCACGCATCCGTTTAAACTTGAGAGATTCATTCTTTATCATTATGCACTATCACCATAAAATTAAAGGATTGGGGAGCAATATTTGAGATTAACGCAAATATCGACAAAAAAACCATTTCCCTTTATATGAAGCCAGTTCAGATTTTATATATTATCCTCTTGTTTGTGATAATTATATCGACCTGTTTATCATGGGATTCCATGGGGACCTGCGCAACTACCTGGTTTTCAAAAGCCAGGGCAACTTTTCTTGTGGTATTTGGGAGTTTGGGAATAAGCCTGTCATAGTATCCGTCCCCTTCTCCAGCGCGCCCCCCTTTTTCATCAAAGACAAGACCGGGTATAATAGCAATATTAACAAACTCAATGGAAACCACCTTACATTTTTTTACATCAACTTCCAGAACCCCATTTGCACCTGTTTTTAAATCCGAATCAATATTACCAATTTTAAAAAGCTTTATATCAAACGTATCAGTGCCAAAGGTCGGGATGACAACTATTTTGTCATACAGAAGACATTTTTCTATAATTCCCATGGTGCTGACTTCGTTGGCCCTGGCAAGATAGATTAAAACCATTTTTGCCTCAAGAAAATTGGCAAATCCACACAACCGTTCCGTTATTGACGTTGTCTTTTCAGACACCTCCTCAGAAGTCAGCCCTTCAAGTACCTGTGCAATATCGTTACGAATAGTTTTCTTTCTATTTTTTACAGATTCCATAGTTTTTCCTAATCAAAGATTTACACAGCCTCCCAATCAGTTCCATTCCCAAATCTTATTTTCAAAAAAGTCCGTAACTATTCATCTAATATGTACGGCAACAGCGTATCTTAAATCAGCGACGCTAAATAGTTACAAAAGTCCATAAATATATAGTTAAATACTTTTTTTATATATAAAACACCTCTATTAAAGTCAACGCATAATAATCATTGACTAAATTTACTCTATATGGTTTTAGTTTTTTATTTATCAATATATATAGTCGCCACATAAATGATTTCACTCCGTTATCGGTCGTTGGAGTATTTAAATACGCCTTCCTCCCTCTGGCCTTGTGCAATTAATTGTCTGATGAGCTATAGCATACAGGCTTTTATGAAAATTATTTTAGTTTCGTTATAACATCGAAAAATTACCTGGATATATCCTCAAAATTAATTTTCATAATAGCCCATGGCAAACTATTTAAGGTATTTATGCTGGGAATCAAGTTTGTAACACAAAATATGGATGGAGTAAAAAAAGCGCTTTTATCCCGCTTTGAAACTGCTGACCTGGATACTATTGAAACATGTAATAAAAAACGAAAAGAGCTGCTACTGGAGATTGAAGAGCTAAGACATTTAAGGAACGTGGTTTCTCAGGATATTGCTAAAATCAAAAAAAGTGGTGGAGAAGCAAAAGACCTTGTAATTGAAATGCGGGAAGTATCTGAAAAAATAAAAAAAATAGATGTTTCCCTTTCTGAAAATGAAGATCAGATCAAGCAGATCCTCATGACCATACCTAATATTCCCCACCCCTGTGTACCCGTGGGGAAAGATGACGCAGACAACCCTGTAAAATATAAAATTGGAAAACTCCCTGACTTTGATTATGAACCACTTCCCCACTGGACACTTGGTGAAAATCTGAACATCTTCGACTTTAACAGGGCATCCAAAATAACAGGTGCCAGGTTCCCTTTATATTTTGGAGCAGGAGCCAGGCTGGAAAGAGCTTTAATCAATTTCATGCTTGACACTCACACGCAAAACCACGGATATAAAGAGGTCCTCCCTCCATTTATTGTCAACAGTAACAGCATGACCGGCACAGGTCAGCTTCCCAAATTCAAGGAAGACCTTTTTAAACTGGAAGGATGGGACTATTATATGGTTCCCACTGCGGAGGTTCCTGTTACCAATATCCATAATAATGAAATCCTGGATGAAGCCGGCCTCCCCATACTTTATACTGCATATACCCCCTGTTTTCGATCCGAAGCGGGATCCTACGGTAAAGATACAAGGGGATTAATAAGGCAGCACCAGTTCAACAAAGTGGAACTGGTTAGAATCACCAAACCTGAAACCTCCTATGACGAGCTGGAAAGACTCCTTGCAAATGCCGAAACCATTTTAAAACTGTTAAAAATACCCTATCAGGTAATTGAACTTTGCACCGGAGATCTTGGCTTTTCTGCTGCAAAAACCTATGATATTGAAATATGGATGCCCTCCCAGAATCTTTACAGGGAAATATCATCATGCAGTAATTTTGTCGATTTCCAGGCAAGACGCGCTAATATCAGATTTAGAAGAAAAGGTAAAAAAGGGACAGAATTTGTCCACACCTTAAACGGATCAGGGCTCGCTGTGGGACGTACAGTTGCAGCCATCCTGGAAAATTTTCAACAGCCTGACGGTTCTGTATTGATTCCAGAAGTCCTTAGGCCATACATGGGAGGAATGGAAAAAATAAGCCGTGAAAATTAACAATTTCCCAAACGAAATTAAAGAGTATATAATTCCCTCCCATAATGGAAAATTAACTTATCAATGTCTTTCATGCAGTCACACCTTTGGCATTGAAAAACTCCTGTATACATGCCCTGACTGTGACGGAATTCTTCTGATTTATGATGAAAATTTTGATGCCCTGAAACAGGTACCAGGCAAAGTATGGCAATCTGTTTTTGACCACAGGAAGATGCTGACTATCCCCGCATTAAAGGGGATATACCGATATCATGAATTCATCGGCCCTGCTATTCCCCTTGAACATATTGTCTACCTGGGGGAAGGGGCAACTCCCATTGTTGAGGCTAACGCTTATTTACAGAAAAAAGCCGGAGCAAGATTCTTTTTTAAAAATGACGGTCAAAACCCCAGTGCTTCTTTTAAAGACCGGGGCATGGCCAGCGCATTTAGTTATATTAATTTTCTTATTCAAAAGGGGCATATTTCCGATCTTCTTGCCATATGTGCATCAACTGGTGATACTTCAGCAGCTGCTGCTCTATATGCATCATATCTTAACAGCGTAAAATCTGCTGTTATTCTGCCCCACAAAAAAGTTACTCCTCAACAGCTTTCCCAGCCACTGGGAAGCGGAGCATCGGTTTTTGAAATACCGGGTGTTTTTGATGATTGCATGAAGGTTGTGGAATACCTTTCTGAAAATTATAATGTTGCCCTTTTAAACTCCAAAAATCCCTGGCGCATTTTGGGCCAGGAATCATATTCATAGGAGATTGCCCAGGAGTTTGAGTATGATCTATCAGATAAAGTTGTTATACTTCCCATAGGAAATGCAGGGAATATAACAGCAGTTATGAACGGATTTTTAAAATTTTTTAAGATAGGTGTTATAAACAGACTTCCAAAAATAGTGGGGGTACAATCTGAACATGCCAATCCTGTTTACAAATATTATCTGGAGCCTGACCCCGAAAAACGAAAATTTATCCCTGTTAATGTAAAAAACAGTGTTGCCCAGGCAGCCATGATAGGAAATCCTGTTTCCATGCCAAGGGTAATACATCTTGCAAATCTTTATAATGAAGCAGCAGGAGAAAAAGCTGTCCACATGGTGCAGGTATCAGAACAGGCAATCATGGACTGGGAGCTTTGTGCAAACAGAAACGGACACATCGCCTGCACCCAGGGAGGGGAATCTCTGGCGGGATTAGTAACAGCACGAAAGCAGGGGATAATAAACAAAAATGAGACTGCAATCCTCGATTCAACAGCTCATGCTCTGAAATTTGCAGGATTTACTGATATGTATTTCAATGATAATTTCCCCGCTGAATTTAATATTTCACCAGATACCAGTCTTATTAATGCTCCGGTTCTGATATCACCGGAGGGAATAGAAAAACTTCCGGCGCAGGGAAAACCACTTAAAGAAAAAGATCTTAAATTATTTATAAAAGCTGTCGCCAAAGATATTGCTGATGTATTAAACGTAACTTCTAAATGATTACCAAAACAAATAACCACTATTCAGCTGATATATAAGCAGGGTGCAGGTATAATCTGATAAAACCAATCCCCAAATAAAAGGTAACAAAAGATGACCCACCACCGATCAGTATCTTTAGGCCTTTTACTATTATTTTGCCTTCTGACCCCTCTACCTTTGCCCGGAGCCATCCTGTACAAAAGCTATATTGTTCAAAAAGACAGGGGGAAAGACATTTTATGCTGTACACATACTGTTCAACCAGATGAATGGATACATAAAATACTCCGGCAAAAAGGTGAAATATCCGAAAACAATTATCCTGATTTTTTACGAATTTTCAAAAATATAAACCCTGGAATTGATGATATCAATCTTATAAGTCCAAACCAGTCGATTCTGATCCCATTAAAAAAGATATCCCCCGATTCCTTTCCAGGGCAATCCACGGGCCTTGTTATTATCCCCTTTGTCACGGCTTCAAACAGACCGGAACTTATAAAAAAACATTCATTACCCTATAAGATCAGGCCTGGGGACAATATTTCAACTATTATTTCAAAAAGATACGGAGCAGTCGGAACAAAACCCTATGCTGAAGGGATTAAACTATTAAAAATTATCAATCCCGGTATCAAAAATATTAATATTATTTATGCAGGAAAAACAATATACCTCCCTGCCCCTTCCATTAAAAACAAAAAATGGTATAATTCCCTTTTTAAACCTCGGAGTAATAAAACGGGTAAATCTTTGGACAAGTCTTTATTACAACAGGGACCGGCAATACCGGCTGCCAAAGAGAGACAAGCCCTCCCTGGGGGGAAAAAAATTCCTACCCCCTTCCCCTATTTATCTAAAATTGCATCTATCCTTGATGCTAAACTCAGGGTCAAAGGCCTTTTCCATTTTCCAAGAAAAGGGGAAAAAGATCTTTTGCTGGATATTTCCAGGTTTCCGGTAATTCAATTACAAAATGGAACAAAAATTTTATGTTTAATTAAAGATAAACTGGACAAAAATGATAAAAAAGTAATTAAATCCCACTGGCCTAATCTCAGGATTATTTCGGTTCCATCAACAAATCCCGGAAAAAAAAATATTGAATCTGTTTTAAATTCTCTAACAGATAAAAAGAATAATGATTCCAAAGATTCAATTACATACTCTGACAATGGTATCCTTATTAATATCACCGCCGATATTATACTGACCAAACCGGCTTTAACTGCTGATGAGAAAGATTCCAGGATCTGTCTGTTTTTCATTGATAATAATAAAGAAAAAACAGATGCTTTAATTGTGGATTACCTTGCTTTGCATAACCTGATAATAAAGGATGTACCCAGAAAAAATACAGACTCATCCATTGATGAATCAGAGTTGAGTTTTGTAAAAATAAAGAAAAAACATATTAATCTTTCTTCCACGGATCAGAGAACCTTTGTAAAGGAGATACTCTCCGGCATGGGATATGATTTTTATCCTGATATAAGTATCAGCTTCCCCTATGCCGGAATTCAAATTAAAACTGTATCCAACCTTATACCCATGGAAAACGGATTCCCCCTGCTTGTTGATTATGCAAATTTTTATGGAAATACAGGTGCAGCAATAAAAAAAGCAGGTTTTGACATTATCCAGATAAAAAAAGAAGATCGTTACAGTGCCATTACCGAAAAGCTCCTGACAGCAATGGGAATCCCCCATGAAAAAAATCCGGTTTTTTCTGGAGCAAAAAGAGACTCTTCCAAAAATATATCTATTACATTACCAGGTTTTATATCCACCAGTAAGAATAACAAAAAAAACTTTATTACCTTTACAACGATACCTAAAAAAATTGAACTGTTTTTAGCAAAAAGAAATATCCAGGTTATAGAGTTTCAGATAAACCGCTAATCAAGCAAAAAAACGGGGCAACCATGAAATCGAAACTTATTTTTTTTATAATTATTTTTCCCTTTACCCTATCTTTTTTTTCCTGTGCTTCACATATTGCCAAAAAAAAAGAAAAAGCTGCGACACTAAGAAATCTGGGGGAGGCATGTTTAGCAGAAGGGAAACCCACACTTGCGCTCAAAACACTTTTAAGGTCTGAAAAAATTTATTCAAAAGACCCCTTCCTCCAGAATAATCTTGGCCAGGCATATCTCGCAAAAGGGAGCTTTGATCTTGCCATTAAACACTTTACCAGAGCAATTGAATTAAATCCGGATTATATCCCTGCAAAAAATAATCTTGGAATTGCCTATCTTGCAAAAGGTGATTGGGATACTTCAATAAAACATTTTAAAGAAGCTGCCGACAATATACTCTACGCTACCCCCGCTTTTCCCCTTTGCAACATTGGATGGGCATATTTTAATAAAAAAGAGTATAATATGGCTGAAAAATATTACAGGAAAGTTTTAGCTTTTGAGCCTGATTTCACAAAAGCTCTCTGGGGACTTGGTAGGACATATGTGGAACTAAACAGAGCTTCTGATGCGATCTATTATTTTGACAAAGCTATAGCCCTGTCACCTGCATCACCCTTACTATATCTTGATCTGGCAAATGCCTGTGAACTTGCAGGAGATACTGACAGAGCCTTAATCACCTACAAAAAAGTTATTCAGATAAACCCGGTCAGCCCTGCAGCACAAATAGCAAAAACAAAAATTGAATCCATTTTGGAATAATGAATGCTGATGAAAAAAAAGTAGTTACGTAATCCAGACGTAGGTGCAGAATACAAATTATTATTTTGGGAAACGAGAACAAAAAAAAGGCCGCCGAATACTTATCTGCCCGGCGGCCTGGTGTGCGTTAGTTTTTTTATGCTGCACTAAATTTGAACTATTTTAGGAGTTATAAATATAAGTAACTCATTATTTTGTGTTTTCCTTGTTTGTACTTTAAAGAGCCAGCCTAGATAAGGAATCCTTGAAAGCCATGGGGTTCCACTCATACCGGTTGTTTTACTTGATTGAACAATGCCGCCGATAACAACTGTTCCCCCGTTATCCACCAGCAGGTTTGTTTCAACTTCCTTTGTTGATACGGACGGAACACCGTTGGTAAAACCGGCAACATCATTTTTTGTAACCTTAACAACCATGGAAACACGTCCATCTGCGGTTATATGGGGAGTAACCTCTAAAAGCATATCAATACTTTTAAATTTTACAGACGAGCCTCCTGAATCATCTCTTTCCAGATATGGATATTCAATTCCCTGTGTTATTTTGGCAGTTTCATTATTAGCAGTCATAATCTTGGGAGAAGAAACTATCTTGGCTTTTCCATCCGTCTCAAGGGCTGAAAGTGTAGCATCTAATAGAAATGAAGTCCCGGTTAACCTGGCAAAATCGATCCCAAGTGTTGTCATCCCCGAATTCATGGCAACTCCGTAGAGTAATCCTGTGGGTGTATCTGAACGAATACCTGTTGTATTCGGAATACCGGGAAGAGCAGGAGGATAATTGAGTCCTGAATCAGAATCAGTATATGGCCCTTGATAACCGCCTAAATTCCCCAATTGTTTATGATCAAGGGGCCCCCCCGACGCATTCCAGTTTAAGCCAAACTCCCTGGTAAAATCCTTGGTCACCTCAACAATCCGTGCTTCAATAATAACCTGGGGAACCACAGAATCCATTTTCTCAACAATCTTTTTAGCCCGTTTAATGGCTTCCGGTACATCGGTGAGAATAATCGTATTACTTGGGACATCCACTGAAATTGAGCCGCGTTCAGTAAGAATAGTATCATTTTCTCCGCTGTCAATTAAAGCCTTTATATCTTCTGCAATCGCATAATTAACAGTAATAAATTCAGTAACAAGATCTTCCTGGAGCACAGAATCCTGTTTTGCCTTTAACTGGTTTTTCCGGGCTTCCTGATCAGCCATAATGGTTTTTACAGTTGAGATACGAACTATATTACCCTCATAGGTTCTCCCCAGCTGATTCATTTTAAGTACAAGATCCAGAGCCTGATCCCAGGGGACAGGATCTTCAAAGGATAAAGTAACCCTTCCTGTTACATCATCGTCAATTGCGAAGTTTTTACCACTTATATTTTGTATTATCTTGAATACATTTTTAATATCTGTTTCATAAAAATCGAGCGCTATTTTTTCACCAGTATATATTCTATCTGATCCAGATAGAAGATCGGATAATCTCCCAACACCTTCAGAACCCCCCTTTTCACCAGACACTCCATCTTCAGCCTTTGTCTCCTCCAGAATTTTCTGCCAGGGAGGAAGGGATGCATCTGCCATGGGCTTGGGGGGAATGGAAGATTTATCAAAATGGATATATAAAAGATTTTCAGACTCATCAACAAAAAACGGAACAGCTTCCCTTAGTTCTATGGAAATCAGAGCCGTACCTTTTAAAGTTACAGAGTTAGCCGGTATAATACGGTCCACCGCACTTTGAAACCGTGTTGTGATAAGGGGACGTTCACGGTAGGAATGCATTTTTGTGTTAAAAAGTGTAAGATAAAGACGTTTGCCGGAATCCCTGACAATTTTATACTTAACAGGTGCAGTTGTCCCTATGATAAGGGTGGATTCACCAGTCTTTTCACTTGAAAAATCTATCTTTTGAATCCATGCAGGCACCAAAGAGACAGGGGTTATATGTTCAGCACCAGCTTTTTTTTCATTCTTTTTCAAAACAACAGGTTCAGGTTTTTTTCCAACTTTCACAGCAGCTTCAGCAATATCACCATCACCTGCCGATTTTTTAACGAGTATAACTTCAACATCTGTTCCGGTATTTCTGGCTTCATAGGAGATATCTTTTTTTAATGAAATAACAACCTTTGCTCCATCTCCTTTTTCTGTCAGCTCAAAAACCTTTATGGATGCTATTATCCCACTATCACTGGGATATACAGGTTCACTCAGTTCCAAACCTGTATCCGGAAAATAAAGGGTCACGTTTGCAGGAAATGGTTTTAAAGCAGAAAAATCAAGGGCCTGGTTACCTGCTATTTTAATAACAGCAGTACTTTCATCCTCATCAGCAATTATGGCGGTGATCATTTTAGGTGCAGCCACAGCCTGGTCAGTTTTAACGGGGACATTTGAAACTGTCTTCCGGGTGGAAGCACATCCGGAAAAAATTACAGATGCAACAATAAATGCCAAGAACGTAACGCCTGAAAATTTTGCAATTTTACAAACCATGTTAATCATCTCCAAAAGGTTTTTGAAGTTTCATTTCTCTTCTATTTAGAACAACTTCACCAAGCATATTCTCGGTCTCTTCCTCCACAACAACCATCTCTTTTTTTATTTCAACCACCCTCCCCCACCTGGTCCCCATGGAGGTTCCTTTTTTTATGACATATCCCTTACCCGAAGCCTCTTCAACCAATGCTCTATTATTTCCACCCCTTCGTAAAATGACCGCAGTAAGTGTCAACTGGTTTAAAGCTATTTTTTCAAGTGGCGTCCGGGGAACACGCATTTTCCAGCTTGTTCCACCTTTTTTACCCGATACCTTTTCAACAGCAGGTTTATCCCGAAAAATAGGCTCAAATGGGTCAATTTTTCCCTGGGGATTATAAAAAATAGCAGGGGGCGCAAGGGTCAAAACCATCTCTGATTCAATTTTCGCTTTACTTTTTTCAATTTTCCCCGGTGTATGGCGCGGAGGAGACTTTTTGACTGCTTTTACAGGGGGTGCGGACCGGGCAATCTTTTTGGCATTAGTTATTGCGGCCTTTTTACTCACCACTTTTTTACTTACTACTTTTGCAGCCTCCGGCTTTTCATCTTTGCCGCAGCCCAATGCCACGAGAGAAAAAAATAAAACGATAATAACAAATCGTATTCCAACAAAAAATTTTCCCATCATATGATTATTCCATGAAAATTGCATAGCAAGTTAAGTTCTCTTCTTCTGTTTTTTGGTGACAATCTTCTTGTCGATAAATTGATAGGTCACAGCCTGGCATGAGGTACTTAAAGTCACTTCACCAGAACCCTTGCCCACTGAAATATTTATATCCTCAATATTTACTATTCTTGGCAACCTGGAAACCTTATCAAAAAAAACAGCAAGATTATGAAAACCACCGTTTACTTTTATTGAAATGGGAATTTCAGCATAAAAATCCTTTTTTCTTTCCGGCTTGGGTTGAAAAAGAATAAATTCCAGGCCTGCATCCAGGCCAGCCTTGGAAATACCTGAGATCAACGAAGGAATCTCTTTTTTCTCTGGAAGAGCTTTTTTTACAATACTGAATTCTGTTTTTTTATCTTCAAGCAATGCCCTGTATTTTCCCAGCTCCCTGGCATTTTTTTTGGCAATAAGAAGATCCTTTGCAAGGGTTTTATATTCTATTTTATAAGCCCTTATTTTCTTAGCTTTAGGCAAATAAGAAAAATAGAAAAAACCGCCCACAATGAGAACAAATGTACCAACACAAATCAAAATTTTATGTGTTTTAGTAAGCTTATCAATATTTTCAAAAAATACTTCTATTTTCTGCGATGTTTCCCGTGGCATTTCCATTATATTATCCTTTTTTTACCCTTTTCTTCTGTTTAGCAGCCACAGAAGCCTTGTCGCAGTTTATCACAAAACCCATGAGCTTTAAACCGGAAGTGCCTGCTTTTTCCTGCTTTAAAGTATTCAGGTTAACAGATGAAAAAAGGGTTGAAACCTGAAGACGAAGCATGAAATCGGCTACTGTCTGATTATCAAGGGCAACCCCCTTAAGGTTGATGGACGTCCCCTTTGTTTTAAAGCTTGTCAGCCACATACGTTTTTCAACCACCAGCCCCGTGAGAGAATCCATGAGATTAACAGGCTCTCCCCTCCTTGTTTCAAGCCTCATGATCACATCGACCTTTTTCTCCAAAATACTCAGCTTTTTCTTGATAGCAGCAATCTCTTTATTTATTTTTTGATATTTAGCTAATTCAAGCCTGGTAGTATCAACCTTTGTTTTGAGTCCCTTCACCCTGTTAGCCAAATAAAAGTTACAGGCCGTCACAATAAGAAAGAGAACTATAAAAGAAAGAAGATAAAGAGAAAGCTGCTGACGAATGTTCTCTTTTTTTCGTACCTGACGAAACGGGATCAGATTTATTCTTATCATTTATCATCAACTCTTCTAAGTGAAAGGCCCAAGCAAATGGCAAGCTGGGGCGCAATTTGTTGCAAATATGATGAGTCCACCCCATCGGCGATTTCCACGTTAATAAACGGATTGATAATTTCCACATTAACAGATACTTCACTGGCAAGGAGGACGCTGAGTTCATTAATGTTCGCGCCACCTCCGCTGATTAAAATTTTTGATACAGAATCTTCAGGGGCCGATGAGTAATAAAAATCAAAGGCACGTTTAATTTCCAGACACCAGCCGATGCAAACCGAAGTGACAATCTGTTTCAATTGCTCATCTGAAATTTTATCTGATTTCCCGCTGTTTTTTATCAATTCCGCCTCCTCCTGCGTACAACCTGCGGCGGAGGCTATCTCCTCATCTATCTGCAGGCAGCCAAGGGTTACATCCCTCATGAAAACCGCGGAATTATTTTTCATAATACTTAATGATGTTTTCCGTGCACCTATATCAATCAGGGCAATTTTTTCTTCCTTTGAATCATAATTTATTTCAAAGATATTCTGCAGGGCAAAGGCATCAACATCAACCACACAGGGATTCAACCCTGCCATTTGAACCACACTCACATAATCACTTACAAAATCCTTTTTTACAGCAACAATCAGCACCTTGATAAGATTCGGATTTTCTTCGTCCTCCCCAAGAATTTCATAATCAAGATCAACATCATTAATATCAAAGGGAATATACTGTTCTGCTTCAAAGGTGATTGTTTCATGCAGTTTATCTTCCGGGATATTCTGAAGCGTTATTTTTTTTATAATCACAGAAGTTCCACCAACCGCTATGGCCACGTTCCGCTCTTTAATGCTAGCGATTTTTATAAGCTGGCGTATGAGCGCTGATATTTCCACAGGGTCCCGTATTATTCCGTCCTCGATTAATCCTGCAGGAATATTTAAAAAACCGGCATTTTTCAATTTATACCCATTTTTTGTATTTAAAAGCTCTGCAGCTTTTAAAGTCCTGGAACCAATATCTATCCCTATTAAACTATCTTTTTTCCCAAACAGCATAATATATACTCAATAATATTTAAAATTTTATTAAACGAGCCTCAATTTTTAATAACAGAAAAAACAGATCCAATAAAAAATATATTAAAATCAGTTTTCTTTTTTATTATTGAGACCAAAGAGACGCTTGAAAATGGGGCAAATAGGACGCTTGAAAAAAGTAATAAGTGAAATAAATATGATGAAGTATTTTTTGGAATTATCCATTGCAATTTATTCTCACACTTAACAGATTAAAATTTATTCTCACACTTACAGATTAAAATTTATTCTCACACTTACATGTTCAAAAAGATTGCAATTTCATAATGGGTGGAACTAAACAAAACAATTTTTCAGGCCTGTGTCAAGCATTTTATTTTATTTTTATTAAAAAAAACATTACTATACGGTATCACTTATTTTTTCTTTTAATTACAGGCTGTTATAGGAAGATACCCATACTTACCTAAAAGTTACAAAATAAAACTTTTAGGTAAATACCTGTTAAACTCATGAAAAAGGACCTGAAGATTTCTCAAAAATAGCAGCGGCCTCGAGTTCATCAGGTGTATTAATATTTATAAATGAGAGCAAATCAGGGTCTTTTTTACGCAAAATATCTTCAGGGACATATTTGGTATTAAGATATTTGAACAGGGAACGTATTTTGAACTTTTCCCTGGCAATCTGCATATTAACAGCACCAATGCTTTTTTTAGAATATACGGCAAACAAAGGTTCAATTCCCGTATCTGTTTCAGGGACAATTGCATCAAAACCGAACTCAATGGAATCAAGGATTGTTTTGATCAACTCTTTTTTTACAAAAGGGGTATCACATGCTGTTACAAAAACAAAAGGGGTTGTGGCAAAAAACAGACCTGCATGGAGACCTGTCAGGGAGCTTCTAAAAGGATAAAGATCAGGAACCAGAGTCAGATCCCAGTCAATATATAAAACAGAATCATTTGAAACTAAAATAATCTCTTCAAAAAGGCCGTTTAAGGCCGAATATATGCGGCCAAGAATGGATTGGGCGCCCATCTTGACAAAAGCCTTGTTCTTACCTGAAAAACGGCTGTTGTTTCCACCTGAAAGGATAACTCCTGTACAAGGAAAGCTCTTTTTACACATAGCATTCACAAATCAATGGGGATATTAAAAAAAAACTGATTATAACCGGCATGCCCTGTCGGGCACAACAAAATATGAAAATGAGATAGCGGTTAATGACATTTTATAAATTAGTAGAATTCCTTAATTCATCATTCATAATTCAAAATTCATCATTTTCTTATAAACAGACTGAATAATTACGAAATATCAAGAAAAGATTCCACCCTGTTACGCCCCTTTTTTTTGGCCTGGTACAGTGCGGTATCCGCAGCTTCTATGAGCTCATGGATTCCCTGACCATGGATAATTGCTGCAACCCCAACGCTGATGGTCACGTTAAGGTCCTTGTTAAGATTCACAAATTTAGTATCTGCCACCCTCTGTCTAATTTTCTCTCCAGCCAGCAAGGCACCTGTTATTTCAGTTTCAGGAAGAATAACAGAAAATTCCTCACCCCCATAGCGGCCGGCCAAATCATTCTGTCTGAGACAACCGGAAATACGGCCTGCAATACGAAAAAGGACATCATCCCCTGCTTGATGCCCAAAAGTGTCGTTTATCGTTTTAAAATTATCTATATCGATCATACAAAGTGAAAGGTCTCTTTTATGCCGTACCGCCCTTTTCACTTCCTTTGTAAGAGCTTCCATAAAATAGCGGCGGTTACACAATCCAGTGAGCTCATCTTTAATGGACATCTCCACCAGCCGGGCCTGCATATGCTGTAAGTCCATTTTTAACCGCTGCTTCTCCATGACCTGTTGAATAACTCTTAAAAGGGCTCCGTAGTTAATCTGACTTTTAGGAAGATAATAAGAGGCTCCCACCTGAATCAATTGGGCTGAGACAATTTCATCATCATGCCCGGTGATTATCACAATCGGTATCTGTAAATTATCTTTTTTCATCTGTTCCATGAAGTCAAAGCCGGTACCATCGTCCAGGACAAAATCGAGAAAAACCAGATCAATCCGCAGGGAGCAGTGCTGGCAAAGAAGGTGCAACCCCTCCTGCATTGTCCGGGCATGGAACAAAGAGATATCTGCTGTGGATGAAAGAATATTCTTAACTTTGTTAAAATCATCCTGGTTATCTTCAACATAAAGAATATTCAAAGGCTGATTCAGATTGATGATCCGTGTTTGTGTGTCATGGGGTTTGATATCATAATGCCTTATTTTATCTATTTTTCTGGATACTTCTGCGATGCGCTGACCCGCTT
>JAUVKE010000385.1 GCA_030592105.1 Desulfobacteraceae bacterium | reverse complement strand
GCCGGAGTTGACGGAGTTAAAATCGGGGTAGGCCCCGGCTCCATATGCACAACAAGAATTATAGCCGGAATAGGTACCCCGCAGATTACGGCAATTATGAATTGCAAATCCATATCAAACAGAACCGGTGTGCCTTTAATTGCAGATGGAGGTATTAAATACTCAGGCGATATTACAAAAGCCATAGGAGCCGGAGCTCATTCTGTTATGATTGGTGGTCTTTTTGCCGGTACGGAAGAGAGTCCTGGAGAGATAATTATTTTCCAGGGGCGCAGCTATAAGGTTTACAGAGGTATGGGTTCTATCAGTGCCATGAAAAAAGGGAGTAAGGACAGATATTATCAGGCTGATGTAACAGATGACAGGAAACTTGTGCCCGAAGGGATTGAAGGGCGGGTTCCCTACAAAGGTACCATGTCTGCCAGTATATTGCAGCTTGTCGGAGGGCTGAAAGCCGGGATGGGTTATATAGGCTCCAGAAATATAAAAGACTTAAGAGATAAAGCCAGATTTATAAAGATGAGTGCGGCCGGACTTCGTGAAAGCCATGTACACGATGTAATTATTACTAAAGAAGCGCCTAATTATCGTTTGGACTAATAATGGGATTACTAAAATGACAGAACCATTTGTTCATCTTCATCTTCATACAAGCTACAGCCTGCTCGACGGGGCCATCAGGATAGATTCCCTCATGGACCAGGTAAAAAAATTTAACATGAACTCTGTGGCCATAACCGACCATGGAGTTATGTTTGGTGCCGTTGAGTTTTATGAAAAAGCTAAAAGTGCAGGGATAAAACCGGTTATCGGGTGCGAATCTTATGTTGCTCCAAGAAGAATAACAGACAAAACACCAAAAGATAATAAAGGGCTTTCCCACCTGGTACTCCTTGCAAAAAATCATGAAGGATACCAGAATCTTTGTAAACTTGCATCAGTTGCACAGCTTAAAGGGTTTTATCATAAACCGCGTATTGATAAAGATCTTTTAGAGCACCACTCTAAAGGAATTATTGCTCTTTCCGCATGCCTGCACGGCGAAATACCAAAATTGATAAAAGAAGGAAAGATTGATCAGGCAGAGGAGGCCGCAAAATTTTATCAGAAAACATTTGGCGAAAATAATTTTTTTCTGGAAGTTCAAAGTAACGGCATCGATATTCAGGAAAAGGTCAATATGGCACTTTTTGAGATGAGCAAAAAATTATCTATCCCTCTTGTTGCTACAAATGACTGCCATTATCTTAATCAGCAGGATGCCAGGGCCCATGAAATTTTACTCTGTATCCAGACAGGGCATACAATTAATGATGAAAAACGCTTTAAATTCAGCACTGACGAACTATACTTTAAATCACCCGAAGAGATGTACTCTGCATTTAAAGATTATCCCGGCGCCATTTCAAACACATTGGATATTGCAAAAAGGTGCAATGTTGAATTTGATTTTAATACATATCACTTTCCAAAATTTGAATCCGGATCAGATTCTGATATTGATGATATTTTCAAAAAAAAAGTTCGTAAAGGTTTTGAACGGATTTTTAAAAATTTAAAGGAAAAAAACAGGGAGATTGATGAAAAAACATATAATTCGCGCCTTGAAGATGAAATTGCCATTATAATAAATATGGGATTTCCGGGATATTTACTGATAGTCGCCGATTTTATAAATTATGCCAAAGAACAATCCATCCCTGTCGGTCCGGGGAGAGGGTCGGCAGCAGGCAGTCTGGTAGCTTATTCACTGGGAATTACGGATATTGACCCTCTTGAACATGATCTTATTTTCGAACGGTTTCTGAATCCTGCGAGAAAAAGCATGCCTGATATTGATGTCGATTTCTGTATAAACGGACGTGAAAAAGTATTTCAATATGTTGTCGACAAATATGGTGGAGGAGATTATGTTGCACAGATCATAACTTTTGGGAAGATGAAAACAAGGGCCGTAATCCGGGATGTGGGGCGGGCGCTGGACATCCCGTTAAGAGAAGTGGATTCCATTGCCAAGATGGTACCTGATGTTCTGGGAATAAGTCTTAATGATGCCCTGGACCAGGAACCGAAAATTATGGAACTGGCAGAATTAAAGCCGGAGATTACGGAACTTATCCAGGTTTGTAAAGTTCTGGAAGGCCTTGCCAGGCACGCATCTACCCATGCTGCCGGTGTAGTTATTTCAGACAGGGAGCTGGTAGAATATCTCCCTTTATTTAAAGGAAAAAACGGTGAAGTCCTGACCCAGTTCGATATGAAATATGTTGAAAAAATAGGACTGGTAAAATTTGATTTTCTTGGTCTCCGCAATCTCACAGTTATTGATAATACACTTACTCTGATCAAGGAACAGAAAAAAGAACCCCCTGACCTGAAAAATATTCCATTAAATGATCCTGAAACATATAAACTCCTCGCGTCCGGTACTACAACAGGAGTCTTTCAGCTTGAAAGTTCAGGCATGAAAAACCTGTTGGTAAACATGAAACCGGAATGCTTTGATGATATTATTGCACTTGTAGCCCTTTACCGTCCCGGCCCGCTGGATAGCGGGATGGTTGATGATTTTGTGGATCGGAAACATGGTATAAAAAAAGTTGAATATATAGTGCCGCAGCTGGAACCGATTTTAAAAGAGACCTACGGTGTTATTGTTTATCAGGAACAGGTCATGAAAATTGCAGGCGCTTTAGCAGGTTATTCCATGGCAGAAGCAGATGACCTGAGAAAAGCCATGGGGAAAAAATTAGCTTCTGTTCTGGCTGATCACAGGGAACGGTTCATAGCCGGCGCTGCAAAAAATGGGACAGACAAGGGGAAAGCAGCACAACTGTTTGATCTCATAGAAAAATTTGGC
>JAUVKE010000096.1 GCA_030592105.1 Desulfobacteraceae bacterium | reverse complement strand
TCGAATTTCAGGATAAAATATGAATTTCGTAATGGTGTTGGATTTTTGCCTATTTTTAAATTGCCGAAAATTGCTTTAAACTCATCCTTTTTTGCCACATCATAATAATTTTCCAGCATTGAAAGAACAAGGCTCTTTCCAAAACGTCTGGGACGGATAAAAAGTTGGGAGTCAGATTTTTCAAGCAGATTGATTTTATCTGTTCTGTCGCAGTAAAAATAACCCTGCGTATTAATTTTTTTAAAGTCAGATACACCGTATGGAAATTTCATTGTTAAATCCTCCTTTCCCAGCCGCAGGATTGTGCTTTGGGCACCCTTTTATTTTTTGTTTGCTTCAATACCAAGCTCCAGCAACTTTTCAACTAACTTTTCAAATGGAAAACCTCCTTTTTCTGCTGCAAGGGGGAGGAGGCTTGTGCTGGTCATCCCTGGAATTGTGTTTGTTTCCAGGACATATATTTTTTCATTACACAAAATCATGTCAGTACGGCTGTATCCTCTGCAAAAAAGGGCTTTATGCGCTTTTTTGGCAATTTTTTTAACCTTTTGTGCAAGATTATCTTTAATGCGGGCGGGGCAGATTTCTCTGGTTGCCCCTTTTAAATATTTTGCTTCATAATCAAAAAAGCTGAATTTTTTATCAGGTATGATCTCAACCACAGGAAAAGCTGTTAAATTTTCATTTCCCATAACACCAGCGGTCAATTCAATCCCTTTAATATGTTCTTCAATCAGTATGGTGTTATTATATTCAAAGGCGGTTTCAACAGCTTTGATTAATGATTCTTTACAATGGGCCAGACCCATTCCCAGGCTTGAGCCACCCGTGGCCGGTTTGACCACAAGGGGAAGTCCCAGTTTTTTAATGCAATCGTCTGTATCCATTAAACTATTACACTGTTGAATCATAAAGGGGGGAGTCAGAATTCCGGCCTGCTGGTAAATCTGCTTTGAAACGATCTTATTTATGGCAAGGGCGCTTCCCAGCACTCCTGATCCCTGGTAGGGGATTTCAAGAAGATCCAAAAGCCCCTGTATGGTTCCGTCCTCTCCAAAAGATCCGTGCAGGGCTATAAAAGCAGCGTCAATTTTCGGAGCATCATTTACCAGTTTTGCAAGGTCGGTTTTAGGATCATACCGGAGAACATTATACTTTTCCCTGTTAAGGGCGCTACTCACCTGGTTTCCGCTGTTTATGGAAACATCCCGTTCCGAAGAGACTCCCCCTGAAATAATTGCTATGGTTAATTTATTCATAAATAAAACAGAATCATAAGTGTCCGATTAGAAAACTGCAAGAAAGAAAACAATTAAACTCCCCCCACGCAAGATTTTAACCGGACACTACTCCCTAAATGACCAAAAATAAAACCGACCCCGATTTGTACACATTATCCATCATAGCAATAAAATGATTGCGTAAGCAACTAATTTATTTCTTGACTTTATAATTTTTCTTCCCTATTAGATTGTTCATGGGTAGAAAATCAATCGGCAATATACGCAAGCCACAGATATTAGAACATTTCCGACGGGTCATAAACAAAGAGGGGATCCATAAGGCATCCGCGGTTAAGATCGCAAAGAATATGGGGGTCTCCCCCAATTTGGTACTTCATTATTTTGAATCAAAAGAAGCCATGGTTATAGAGCTTTTCGATGTTATTATGGATCAATATATTACGCATCTTAGTGAGGCAATCAGCAGCGCCCCAAAAGGACCTCAAAGGCTCAAGGCTTTAATTAAAACCATGTTCGGGTTGGGCAAAAACCGAGAATTGCTGAGCGAAAAATCATATTATGCGTTCTATTATTTGAGCTTAGTCGATGATCAAATGAAATTACGATTTAATCGAAAGTACAGGCAGCTTACCAATATAGTGATCACGGAGATTGAATCCAGCGCCCACTTTAGGGGGGCGAGCCAGATAGATATAGCAAAGCAGGCAGAGCTGCTTCTTTCCCTGTTTGAAGGATTTACTTTTAAAGCGAACATTAGAATAAATGGGGATCATTTTGAAGAATTTGGGGATTTTTTCTTTGAAAAGGCCTGTAATCTTTTAAAATGCGACCTTGGTGAATAGATACAAAAATTATTTAATTCATGTTACGCAATCGACATTTTCTATTTCTCTGGTTTGTCAACATCGTCACAACCCTTGCTATTGAACTGTTTACCATCACAATTCTTGTGACGATTTATGAACAGACAGGATCTACTTTGCAGGCAGCCGGTACAATGGTGGCACGGACAATGCCGTCATTTTTGCTGGGTCCCGTTGCTGGTGTGCTGGTCGATCGCTTTCCCCGCAAAAACATCCTCGTTAGTATGGATTTGCTTCGATTGGTGCTGGTTGGTATTGCGATTTGGTTTTTACAGGGGGATGAAAAAATACCGGTTGCCGGTATTTATTTTATTTTAGCCGGTCTCTCTGCAGCTGATGTTTTCCACCGACCAGCCCGGCTGTCTCTTATTCCCTCCCTGGTAGCGCATGGCCAATTGGTCAAAGCCAACAGCTTTATCCTGGCGTCAAATCAAATTATGGTGGCCATCTCTTATACGGTTGGCGGCTGGCTTATTTTAGTTGTATCCTTAGGCCGGATTTCCCTGGGTGTACTCACCCTGTTCACATTAGCTATTCTCGCAGATTTGCTTATAGTGGTGCCCAAAGGGCAGGAAGCCGAGGATACTGGCGAAAAGGAATCCTTTTGGAAATCGCTGGTATCCGGCTGGAATTATTTGCGCCAACATCCCATTGCCAGGCCATTGACAGTCATGGAAGCAGTGGAACATCTTCCCCACGGTATTTGGACAGGGGCATTAATGCTGGCTTTCACCACCAAGGCATTGCAGGGTAATGCATCAGACTGGGGTTATCAGGTAACAGGTTTTTTTACAGGTATGATTATAGGTTCCATTGGGGCACTGGTCATTAGTGATTGGCTGTGTCGATACCCAGGTCGCATTATTGTGATGAATGCCTGCGTTTCCGGCTTATTTACAATGGCCTTTGCCGGCAGCCAGGCTGTATGGGTGGCGGTGGTGTGGGCATTTATGTTTGGTCCACCGGCTGCTATTCGGGATGTGGCGCAAGATTCACTGCTGCAGGGTTCAGTTGAAAGGGGACAATTGGGGCGGGTCTATGCGACACGGGAAATGTTACGGAATGTGGTATTTATGTTTTCTGGCGTTTTCTTTGCCTGGCTCTCTGATTTTGTATCCATCCGTATGATCTATGTTTATGGCGGTATTATCTATATGCTGACCGGTTTCTATGCCCTGAGTAATAAAGCCTTGCGAAAAAGCAAGATGAATCCCGATGCAGAGATGAATAATTACTGAACCTGAACAGGATTCAGATAGCTATTCAGACAATAAATTTTATACGGTTAGATGTCAGAACTGAGCTATGGTGAAATTTAAAAAGCTCTGGCTGTTTGAGCGCAGCGAGTTTCAGAGCTTTTTAAATTTTATTATAGCTCGGTTTCTTGCTGAAATTAGAACCAATCCCTGAAATTATTTATGTGACGACCTGTAATTCCACGATGAACCAATTGTTTTTAATTATTTGCCGGTATTATGGTTTTAATTGCAGATGAAATCAGCCAGCCCCGCTTTCCATCGGGAAGACGTATGAGAGAAAAGCCTGATTCGTTTCTTTCATGGTGCACCATTGTCCCTTCATGCACTTTAAAAAGAAGGGTATCCCCTTGATCAGGCCCTGCCAGAATATCAACTTCCTTTTCAAGTATAACTGCCCTGTGGTCAAAGATTGTCTCTTTTAACATTACACCAAAGGAAATTCCGGAAATAATCCAGAATATTAAAAAAATATTAACAAAATAAAAAGTCCATTCTTTTTTTAAAAAAAACCGTATGGACAAAAATAAAAACAGAAAAAAATTGATCAAACAGAACAGGAGGGCAAATTCTGTTTTGGAGAAAAATTTAACTCCAAAAATATCACTGATTATATTCTCCTTTTGCGATATATCATCTTCAATCATATCCTGCAGATATTCTATGTTATATTTTAAATCCGCATCCCGGGGCATAAACATCAGTGCTCTTTTGTAATTAAGAATCGCCTCTCCGTTTTTTTCTAAACGAAAATAGCAATTTCCTATATTATAAAATAACTCTCCGCAGGATTTGGAATTAAAAAATAATTCTGGTTTATAATTTTTTAATATTGATTCGTATGTTGTAACAGCAGCTTCAAACTCACCATTAAAGTACAACCTGTTTGCTTTAAAAAAAAGATTGTCAGTGGCGGCATCAAGGGGAGAAGCCTGATTCACTGGAAAAAGAAATAAAAATGATATTATAAAAAAGAGTCTCATTGAGTTTCCTGGTTTACGGATTTAATGACCCTGATCAATTCATCCCTGATTAAATCTGTATTATCTGTTTTTTCACCCATAAATATTATAGATTCCATGGACGCAATGGTCTTTTTAAACATGAACGCTGTATTTGCGGATACACCTTTATCAATTAAAAGATCATGAATTTCAGCAGAGGTCAGCAATCCCCCTTTTAACAAAAATCTGGTATTCAGATAATCGATGGCTGCCCCATGAATTTTTTCCGGAGATATCCCGCCGGTCTGAACCTTTTTCATAAACTCTTTTCTTGCATTCTTTGCCCGTATAAATAATCTGTTTTTGTTGTTGTGTTTAAAAAATTTCCTGCCGGTAAAAAGGAGGAGGCAGATAAAAGGAGGGGCAAGTATGAAAAATATAAATATATGATTAAAAAATTTCTGCTGTTTCATCCCTTTAATCGGATCGGCTGAAGTATGCACAGGAAAGATATCCTTCCCTATACGGGCTATTTCCTGTTTATCCTTTTTTTCTATTTCCCCGCCGGCAGCATCATCCCTGGTTAATGAATTAATTTTTCTCCCTTTTTCTCCGGAAACCTCAACAGCTGTTAAAATAAAAGGCTCTGTTTCAAGTTCCCGATAGCGCTCCTGTTCAGGATCAAAATAAGAGAGTCCCATAACAGGTATTCTGTATTCACCACTTTTTTCCGGAACAATAGCCCATTTCATAATCTTTTCACCCAAAATCGCAGACTCACCCTTGTTAATATTCAATTGGGGTTTGTCCTGATATAGTTTAAGTCCTTTTACATCGGGGAGTTTCAAATCGGGTATCTGTCTTACATTCCCTCGCCCTTTAACGGTTATGGTTAATGTGGCAGATTCATTTGCCTTGACTTCAGTGGGAGTAAGGGTTGTTTGTATTTCAAACCGGCCTGCAAGACCGCTGAAATTATCCGGGCGGTTCAGGTCGGGGAGGGGTTTAACATTAAGCTGAATCTCATTGGATGAAAGATAGACCGGCTTTCCCCTGGACATATTAAAAAAAGGATCCTGAAAAACTTTTTCGCGCCGGTTTTTTTCATAACAGGTCATCCTCATTAAAGCCCCGGGAATTTTGTACTCCCCTTCTTTTTTTGGTACCAGTACATATTTCAGCTCAATAACCTCATATTGTTTGGCATTTATAATAGTACGATACTTTTTTGGTTCAGCAAGGGGTTCAAAGGCAAAACCTTCAACTTTGGGCATTTCAAGGGATATATTGGAAACCTGCTCTCTTCTGAACAGCTTTAAAGTATAAAGGGTATTCTGGTTGACATAGAGATTATTTTTTGAAAGCAAAGACTTTAAAAACAGGGGTCTGTTTTCATTTTCTGTTTTATCATTTTTTTCTTTTAAAACCGTCAGCTTGACGCTGTTGCTGGTATAAGTCTTTTTTTTTATCCCGACCCTGGCAGGGCCGATGAGAAATTCACCCGGTTTTAATGGTGTAAGATAAAACGTATATTCAACGCTGGAACTCATGGTGCCGTTTATTATTTCCAGCCGGGTTGAAGAGCCCCCATTGATCACATCGAAAAAAGAGAGTCCATCAATGTCCGGAAAACTGCTTTTTCTTTTTCCCGTAACAGTTACTTTTGCCACCACCGTGTCAATTAATAAAACTGATGACCTGTCAAGGGTGAGCTTGACTCCGATATCTGCATAAACATTTAAAGAAAATGCGAAAAACAAAATAACAGAAAAGCAGACTATTTTTTTTATAAAATGTATATTCCTCTTCATCTACCAATCCTTCCCTGACGAAGGTAGATGCTCCTTCCCCCGAAACCTGAAACGATTAATTTCTGAAGGGTCCTCGTCAATATTATTGAGAAACGCTTCAGCCTGATTCCTGTTCATATCCCCTGTCTGATATTCTTTTGAAGTGTCGGCATCTTTACCCTGACTGCCCCCTTTTTCGGGCTGGTGGGAGTTTTTTTCCTCCTCTGCTTTTTCAGTATTCCGGTTCTGACCATCCTCCCCATTATCCGTGTTTTGATTCTCTCCATCTTTTTTTTCATTACTATCTTCGGTTTGATCTTTTTTACCCTGATCTTCAGTCTTGTTCATATCATTATCTTGCTTTTTGTTTGAATCCTCTTTTTTCTTGCCATCCTTCTTATCCTGATCCCCACCTTTATCCTGTTTTTCTTTCTTTTTTTCCTCCTCTTGCTTTTTGTTTTCTTTTATCATTTTTAAAGCAAGCTCGTAATTGTATCTTGAATCCTCATCCCCTGACTTTAATTTAATTGCCTGGCTGAACGCATGGGCTGCCGACTTTAAATCCCCCTGCTTAAAAAGGGAATTACCAAGATTGTACGCCGACTGAAATTTAATTTGTTTATCTTTGGTTCTTTTTAAAGCACTCCGAAATGCAGCGGAGGCCCCTTTATAATTTGAATTTTGGAAAGAGGCACAGCCCCTGTTATATCTGTTACGGACATCTTTAGGGTGGTCCATATCTTTTTTAATAAAAGCCTGTTCAGCTTCCTTATAATGGCCTTGTTTGTAAAGTTCTTCAGGATCATCACTGGCAAAGCTGTGATTTTCCGGGCAGATAATAATCATTGCAATAATCAAAAACAAGCCTGCGCGGTTTAATTTAAGCCCGAGAAATCCCTCAATAACTAAAAAAAGAATGGCAAGCCCTGTAAATATATAAAATCTCTCTTCAAAAACTTTAATTTTGCCGCTTTCAAGCTCTTTTGCCTCTGTTTTCTCTTTTATTCCTTCAAAATAGAGTCTGTCCAGATCAAGATCCCCGGTTACGGATCTTACGTACCGCCCATCCGCAGCTTCTGATATTTTTCTTAAATCTTTTTCATTGAGTTTAGACAGAATAAGATTGCCGTTTTTCTCCTTTTTAAATCCCCCTGTTTTATCCGGTATTGGAGCCCCCGAAGGATCTCCCATACCATACACAAAGATTTTAACCCCTTTTTCCATTGCTTTGCCGGCCTGTTGCAGCCCCCGGCCCTCATTATCTTCTCCGTCGGTTATTACTACAATCACTTTATCTGTTGCAGATTTAAAGTCAAAGGCATCCATGGCTGTTTTAATACCATTACCCAGGTCTGTTCCAGGAACAGGCAAAGTATCCACGGTGACACTACTTAAAAACATGGAGACGGCATCATAATCGAGTGTTAAAGGAGACTGAACAAAAGCATCCCCTGCAAATAGAACCAGCCCGACCCTGTCCCCCTCTGCTATTTTCAGAAAATCGGTTATTTCCCGCTTTGCCCTTTCAAGCCTGTCCGGTTTAATATCCTGCGCCTGCATACTATAAGATACGTCGAGCAAAAAAAGGATATCAACCCCTTTGCGCTGTACATCCTGATAATAGGACCCCCACCTGGGCCCGGCACAGGCCAGAATTAGAAAAATAACTGCAATTACAAAAAAAAGCCCTTTTAAAAACAGTATCCCTTTTTTTACCGTCCCTGTCAGATTCTGCAAAAGATCAGCATCGGCAAAAATCCTGAGGGTGACCTTTTTTTTACGGTTTTCAAACAAAATCAGAAATATTATCACCGGTATAATAAACAACAGATAAAATGCCCAGGCAGATTCAAACTTCACGGCACACTCCTTAGCAGCAAGCTCTTTGTAAGGACCTCCAGGAGAAGGATCAACAAAGCAGGAAATAAAAAATACCTGTATAATTCTTCAAAATTAAAAAATTGTTTTACCTTTATTTCCGTTTTTTCCAGCTTGTCTATTATATCATAAATTTCCTGTAATTTTTGGCTGTCTGATGCACGAAAATACCTCCCCCTGCCGATCTCTGCAATTTTTTTCAATGTATCTTCATCCAGATCCATCTCTACCTGCTGAACACGTTTTCCAAATATTGTATCAACAACAACCGGCGCGGGCCCGAATCCCCCCACACCGATTGCATATATTCTGGCACCTGTTGCGGCAGCAGCGGCCGCCGCCTGCATTGGATCTATTCCTCCTGCATTGTTCCGACCGTCTGTCAAGAGAATCAGAACCCTTGATTCAGCCTCAATATTTTTCAGCCTTTTGGCTCCCAGCGCAACTGCCAGGCCGATGGCGGTGCTGTCCCCCGCCATACCTAATTCCATGTTGTCAATAAGATTAAGGGTTAGCCCCTTGTCCATGGTCAAAGGGGATTGGGTAAAGGCTTTTTCTCCGAAAACAATTAACCCTATCCTGTCATGCTCCCTTTT
>JAUVKE010000034.1 GCA_030592105.1 Desulfobacteraceae bacterium | reverse complement strand
ATAAAATTACTTTTAGCATGGTAACTTTGAAGATAAAGCCCCCGTTCTGATAAAACACCAATACACTTACATGCCACATCAAGGGAATCGTAAACCGTAATTCCATAATACCGTAAAAGATGCAAAGAGTGGGGTTTTGCAGAATTATAAAGGCTATGCACAACAATAGGTTTTTTTCGTTTAACAACCATTTTACCCATCTGATGGGCGGCATCCTCTTCTTTAAGGGACAATTCTTCTGAAAACCTTATCCCGTAGCCGCCAAAAAGGCCAACAAGCAATAACCCACCGACATTGTGGTCTTTAAGGATTATTTTTGCACAATCTGCAAATAATGACGGATCCGCATCTGTACCTCCGGCCACATCCACAGGGTTGCTTATTGATGCGGAAGGTGGAAGAATGGCACTTAATTTGGCCTGGGTTTTTTCATGCAGCTCAGGAAGCTCTATCCCCAGACCCGTAAGAATATCAGCAGCTACGGTGGCATGACCGCCACCATCTGCAAGTATACATACTTTATTGTTGCGTATCGGAGGGAGGCTTGAAAGTGTCTCCGCTGCCGGAAAAAGCTTGTCTGAATCTTCAATAACTATTATGCCGGCACGTTCAAAAGCTGACTTTGCAACTTCATGCATCCCTGCCAGAGCCCCTGTGTGTGAACCTGCCGACTTTATCCCCTTGGCTGAACGCCCGCTCTTTAAAAGTATAATAGGTTTTGTCCTGCAGGTTTTATATGCCTGCTGGAGAAACTCCCGGCCATTACGCATCCCCTCCACGTACATAAGAATAGCTTTGGTGCCGGCATTGTGCTGAAAAAAATTAAGATATTCACCAAAACTGATATCCGCTTCATTTCCAATACCGATATAATAGGAAAACCCCTTTAAGCTCCTCAGTTTTGCCTCAGTTAATAGAGCCAGAGCCATATTTCCGCTTTGAGAGATCAATGCTATCTCCCCCTTTGGGATATCCTTTATGCCAACAAGATTCATATCTGATTTGAAATTTATTATTCCCGATGTGTTTGGCCCAATAAGGCGGATTTTGTTCTTCCGGGCGACCTCAAGAACAGTCTGTTCCAGATTTTCTCCCTGATCACCTGCCTCCTTAAACCCGCCTGCTATTATTACAGCCCCCTTAATCCCTTTATGGCCGCATTCCTTTAAAACATCAGGAATTGTCCTGGCAGGCGTTGTGATTAACGCCAGATCCACATGGCCGTCAATGTCGGCAATAGTGTTAAAACATTTAAGCCCCAGAATATTCTTCTCTTTAGGATTAACCGGATATATTTTCCCTTTATATTTTTCCTCCAGGAGTATTTTGACAGCCTGATACCCACGTTTGGTCTCAACCTGTGAAGCTCCTATAACAGCAACAGATTCCGCATTTAAAATTTTCTCAATCGGCATACGTCCTTTTCCCTTTATCCTTTTTTTTTCGGGGTGGTTCTAAATTTGGCCATGAAATGTCTTTGAGTGAGCTATGGTGAAATTTGAAAAACTCTGGCTGTTTGAGCGGAGTAAGTTTCAGAGGTTTTTAAATTTTATTATAGCTCAGTCCATTGCTGAAAGTAGAACTAAGCCCTTTTTTTTCATACTTTTTTACAGATGTGCAGATTCATAATTAATGACTTCAAATATTTGCCATGGTGCTTGTGCCGGACAGGTTAATCCTGTTTACCTGTTTTTCTTTTTTTAAACTCTTCCAAGGATTTTTCCCGCTCCTTTGTTGAAACGCAGGCTAAGCAGGCCTCAATTTCATATTCCATTAAAGCATCCATGCTGACTTCACCCCTTGCCATATTAAGCCCTTTTTTTATCAATTTTATGGAAAAAGCTGAATTGGCAGCAATTTTTTCGGCAATTTCCATGGCTGTCTCAATGAGCTGACCAGCAGGGACTACTCTGTTCACCAGCCCGATATGTTCGGCCTCTTTAGCGCTTATAAAATCTCCAGTAAAAAGAAGCTCTTTTGCCCTGCCGGGGCCTATAAGATCCTGTACCAGCCGCATGGCTCCGCCTGTGACAGAGGAAGCAACCTTGGCTTCGGGTGATCCAATAATTGCGTTTTCAGATGCAATACGGATATCACAGGCTAAAGCCAGTTCATATCCTGAGCCAAGGGCATATCCATTAATAGCAGCGATAATGGGCTTCTCAAATTTAATTAGCCTGCGGGAAACAGCTTGAAGTTCCTCCAGATATTCACGGTATTTTTCAAGGCTTCTCCCTTTTGAGTCTTTTAAATCCGCACCCGAAGAAAATGCCCTTCCTTCACCAGTTATAATAAGAACTTTAATTTTAGGATCTTTAAAGGTGTCGTCCAAAGCTGTTTGAAGGTCAAGCCACATCTGTTTGTTCATAGCGTTCATAACCTTTGGACGGTTCAATTTAATGCAGGCAATAGATTGAAATTTATCATAAATAATAGACTCAAAATCCATAAATTGCTCCTTGACGGGCTTATAAAAAATTTTCGAATATCACATTTCTGAGAATAATTAATACCTGAATAAAAATCGAGATTTTTTACTCGGGCATCAAGTATAATAGTAATGAAATCATATTGTGCACATACTATTTTATCAGTATCATTACAACAATATTAAATTTAGCTCCTTAAAGAGAATATTCTTGCGTTTGCCAAACAGATAGGTGAATATCATGTTACATGATTTAACTCACTACCATATAATACAAGGCTTCCGCAGCATTTATTCATGATCTTTTCAGCATACAATAAAACATATCTCAGACAAAAAAAATGAATCAGGTAATAAATACCAGACAAAAAAAACCATCATGGCTCAGGCGGCCTCTTCCCACAGACCCATCATTTGAAAAAGTTCGTGCTCTTTTTGCCAGGGGTTCCCTGAAAACCGTATGTCAGTCCGCACGGTGCCCGAATATCTGGGAATGCTTTTCAGAGATGACCGCAACATTTTTGATCATGGGGGATCGGTGTACGCGAAACTGTCGCTTTTGTGCGATTTTGGAAGGGTCCATGGGTCCCCCCGACCCGGATGAACCTTTGCGGATCGCATCTGCTGTTCAGCAGATGGGATTGCAGCATGTGGTGATTACATCGGTGTGCAGGGACGATCTCCCGGATTACGGAGCTGACTGTTTTGTCCGGACAATTCAGAGTATCCGTCTAAAAAATCCGAAAACAACCGTAGAAGTCCTTGTCCCGGATTTTTGTGGTAACCGGCAATCGATTAAAGCCCTGATCGCCTCAAAACCGGATGTGATCGGCCATAATATTGAAACAGTCCCCCGCCTGTATAAAAAAATCCGGCCCCATGCTCTATATGAACGTTCGCTTTTTTTGCTTTGCAAAGTATATGAATCCGGCACAGGTATTCTTCTGAAATCGAGCCTGATGCTGGGTCTTGGTGAAAAAAAGGAGGAGGTTTTACTTACGCTGGAAGATCTATTGCAGGCTGGATGCAGAGTATTGACCATGGGGCAATATTTGCAGCCCACAAAAAAGCATATCCCGGTGGAAGAATTTATTCGGCCGGAAGCATTTGCCCAATGGGAAAAAAAAGCCATGGAAATGGGCTTTGCCAAAGTATTCTGCGGCCCCTTTGTAAGGAGTTCCTATAAAGCGGGAGCCTTGTTCACGAATGCCACCACACCTCTTTTTTCCCCAACATAGGAGGCTGTCCGAGAATAGCAATTTTTTTCAAAATCAAGGCTTGTTCAAAAAATTACCGCAGGCATATGGTTGATATTCCGAGGATAATTTTTTGAGCATAACGCATAGTTTGGGGAAAAGGGCATTCTCGGACAGCCTCCTATTCATATCCTGCTGAAATTAAACCCTGTTAAATATTTACTATTGACTCCAAAGCATAAATATTTTAAATTAAACACTTTATAATGTATAGTTTTTTAAAAAATTAATTTCATACGGGTACAGGGAAAAGTAGTTTTTATTCTCGTATCATACGATTAACAGCTAATATAGCGTTTAAAATAAATTAGACAAAAAGAATCAGTCAAAAAAATATGCTACGTAAATTATTAAAACAGGAAAAAATAAATATTCTTAAAAAGTGGACAGCAGCTTTAACCGAAACTTATGATATCGATGCATCCAATTTCATAAAAACACAAAAAGATCCCTTTGCAAATCCCGTGGGAAATGCCTTTGCTCTGAGCCTGGAAATTTTGTTCGACCAACTTACAGGAGAAATGAATCTTGAAAAAATAAAATCAGGGGTCGATCCTTTGGTCAGAATAAGAGCTATTCAAGATTTTTCCCCATCCCAGGCCGTGGCTTTTGTTTTTAAATTAAAGGGGATTATCAGAAAAAAATTTAAAAAAGAGCTGCAAAACCTCAGCTTTATTAATGAACTATTTTTACTCGAAATGGATATAGACAAAATTGCCATGGCTGGATTTGATGTCTATATGAAGTGCAGGGAAACCCTTAATGAGTTAAGGGTAAATGAATTTAAAAATTTGACTTTCAAGGCCTTTGAAAGAGCAGGCCTGTTCGTAGATTCCAAAGAAATATAAAACCGGGAAGAAAAATATAATTGTAATATTATTAAATAAATAGCGCCCGAAGGAAAACTATAATTTTTTTGAGTTTGACACTATAGGGTGCCTTGAAAAATTAGTGGGTTTCCTTCATGCATTAATTAATGCCCCGGCCGTTGATAAGGGTGAATCAAACATATCTCATATTTCTAAAGGCTGTTCCCGGAGCCTTTGATATATGAACCCGGCTTAAGCTTCGTGGGGAAAATAATCCTCCCGTTTTTTTCCGCTTTTTTTCGGTTTCTTCGTTGTATCAGAAGTTACATAGTTAATATACGCTCCTGGTCTGTTCTGAAACTCGAAGTAAAATTCAGCGTAATATCGGGGTATTATTTTCTCTGTGGTCATCGGAGGCCGAAAAATATTATGAACTAACCCTAAAACAGGTTGCGGCTTAAAAAGAGAGGTAAAGGTAAATGAATTTTATGTACATGTTTCCCCTGCTGGCAGTTCTGGTTCTGATGCTGCTTGCGTATATAGGTGCCGGGGCATGTGGTCTCCAATCTTTTTTTGGAATAGTCATACCATATCTTGCCTTGTTGACCTTCCTGGTGGGGTTTACACGCAGGGTAATGGGCTGGGCCAGCTCCCCTGTTCCATTTCGGATTCCCACTACATGTGGTCAAGAGAAATCACTCCCGTGGATAAAAGCCAACAGAATCGACAACCCTGATACGCTCCCTGGAGTGATTGCAAGAGTCTTCCTTGAAGTAGTCTGCTTCCGGTCATTGTTCAGAAATACTAAAAATGAACTCCATGGCGGGAAAAAACTGATCCACTCCTGGGAAATATGGTTATGGGTTTTTGCTCTGGCATTTCACTATTCCTTTCTTGTAGTAATCTTAAGACACCTCAGATTTTTTATTGAACCGGTTCCCTTTTGTGTAAAAGCCCTAGAGTTTTTCGATGGATTTTTAAAAATTGAATATGTTGATAATATACTCCAGATAGGTTTGCCGGGTATATATTTATCAGGTCTTGTCCTCTTAGGTGCTTTAATATTTTTACTGCTCAGAAGAATGATAATTCCCCAGGTAAGATATATTTCCCTTGCTGCCGATTTTTTTCCCCTTTTTTTAATTATAGCAATCGCATGCACCGGAATATATATGCGCTATTTTTCAAAGGTTGATATTGTGGGAATCAAGGAACTGGCAATGGGGCTGGTCACTTTCCATCCGGCAATTCCGGAAGGAGTGGGGGCTGCTTTTTTTGTTCATTTTTTTCTGGTCAGCGTTCTTTTGGCATACATTCCTTTTAGCAAGCTTATGCACCTTGGCGGGGTATTTTTAAGCCCCACAAGAAATATGGTTAATAACAGCAGGATAAAGCGTCATATAAATCCCTGGAATGATGAATTTAAAATGAAAAACCATACCTATGAAGAATATGAGGATGAATTTAGGGAAAAAATGGTAGAAGCTGGTCTCCCAGTAGATAAGGAGTTAAAATAATGGATGATCTTAAAAAACCGGATGAATTTTTGGCAAAAATAGATCGTAAGCCGCCTAAAACAGGATGGATGGATACCCCTGTTAATATAAGGAAGGGGATCTACTGCTATGCTTCAAATCCTAAAAGCGTTGACTATCTTAGTCTTCCCAATGCGCGAAAATGGAACCCCCTGGAGGAAGACTGGAAGCTGCCTGAAAACTGGCAGGAAATTATCCATAACGGCTTTAAAGAGAGGCTCGAACGATTTCGCAGTGTTAAAATTTTTATGGATATTTGTGTACGGTGCGGTGCCTGTGCTGATAAATGTCATTTTTTTATCGGAACCGGTGACTCTAAAAATATGCCTGTTTTAAGAGCAGAGCTCCTCCGTTCGGTCTACAGGAATGATTTTACCACAGCAGGTAAGCTTTTGGGAAAAGTTGCAGGGGCAAGAAAGCTGACTTTAGATGTCTTAAAAGAGTGGTGGTATTATCTTTTTCAATGTACAGAATGCAGGCGGTGTTCTGTCTTTTGTCCCTATGGTATAGATACAGCCGAAATTACTATAATGGGAAGGGAACTCCTTAACCTTATAGGCCTTAATATTGACTGGATAGCCACCCCTGTTGCAAACTGTTTTAGAACAGGGAACCACCTTGGAATTCAGCCCCATGCATATAAAGATATGCTGGAATTTTTTGTGGAGGATATCGAAGAGATAACCGGACTGGATGTAACTCCCCAGATGAACAAGAAAGGGGCGGATATCCTTTTTATCACCCCGTCAGGGGATGTATTTGCAGATCCGGGTACCTATACATGTATGGGATATATGGTATTCTTTCATTATTTGAAGGAAAAATACGGGCTTGATGTTACCTGGAGTACATATGCTTCAGAAGGCGGCAATTTTGGTTTTTTCACCTCCCATGAAACAATGAAACGTTTGAATTCAAAAATGTATGCAGAAGCCAAACGATTGGGAGTAAAATGGATCCTCGGTGGTGAATGCGGCCATATGTGGAGAGTTATCCATCAATATATGGACACACTAAACGGGCCTGCGGATTTTCTTGAAACTCCGGTTTCCCCTATTACAGGGACAAAATTTGAGAATGCATCAGGAACCTCCATGATTCATATTGCCGAATTTACAGCAGACCTTATAAAGCATGGTAAGCTTGAACTTGATCCGGGTAGAAATGATAATCAGATTGTCACTTATCATGATTCCTGTAACCCTGCCAGGGGTATGGGAATGCTTGAAGAACCACGATATGTATTAAAGAATGTCTGTAATAATTTTCATGAAATGCCTCCAAATACAATAAGAGAACAGACTTTTTGCTGCGGCAGCGGGTCCGGGTTAAATGCCGGAGAGAATATGGAGCTTAGAATGGCTGGTGGGCTTCCCAGGGCAAATGCGGTTCGCCATGTACATGAAAAACACGGGGTTAATATGCTCTCCTGCGTATGCGCCATTGACAGGGCTGTCTTTCCTGCCCTCATGGAATACTGGGTTCCTGAAGTTGATGTATGCGGGCTTCACGAACTGGTTGCAAATGCCCTGATTTTGCCGGGTGAAACAAACAGAACAACGGATCTGCGCGGAGAACCTCTGCCAGGAATGGAGGATGGTGCTGATGAATGATAAAAAAATAATCGTCGCCGGATTGATAATATTTATACTAATTGTAATTTCTCCCTTTCTGTACAATTTGGGAAATTCTGCTCCGGTGCCTGAAATCGAACTTTCTGCTGAGGCAAAAGCGGCGGGACAGTGTGTTGAATCTAAAGAATTTATGAAAAAAGAACATATGCAGGTTCTTGATATCTGGAGAAATTCTGTGGTGCGGGAAGGAAAAAGAATTTACACCAACAGCAACGGAAAAGAGTATAACATGAGCCTTTCCACTGGTGAAGAATCTTGCCTTGGGTGCCATTCTGACAAAACAAAATTTTGTGACAGATGCCATGATTACGCTTCAGTATCGCCTTATTGCTGGGATTGCCATATAGATCCAAAGGAGAAGAATAATGGGAAATAATAGAAGAACCTTCTTAAAGGCAGCTGGAATTTCAGCACTGGGAATCGGCACCGCACCTGTTTTTAATCTATTTGCGTCATCAAAAGCAGAGGGGGTAAAGCTAAAACCTGAATATTCTAACAAAAAAAGTGCTCTACCCGCCAAACACTGGGGTATGGTAATAGATACTCGCAAATTTAAAAGCAAAGAGGACATGGAACCTGTAATTGAAGTATGTAACGCCATTCACAATATACCCCACCATGAAGAAAAAAATCATGAGATTAAGTGGGTCTGGGGGGAAGAGTATGAGCATGCTTTTACTGACGCGGAGAATAAATATATAAATGAAAGGGTAAAACACCTTCCTTTTCTTGTATTGTGCAATCACTGTGAAAATCCTCCCTGTGTTCGTGCCTGTCCTACAAAAGCGACATTTAAAAGGGAAGATGGTATTGTTTTGATGGATTTTCACAGGTGCATTGGATGCAGGTTCTGCATGGCGGCCTGCCCCTATGGATCCCGAAGTTTTAACTTCAGAGATCCCCGGCCTGCCATTGAACACCAAAACCCGGATTTTCCCACAAGAATGAAAGGTGTTGTGGAAAAATGTAATTTTTGTGCAGAAAGGCTTGCTGTGGGTAAATTGCCGGCATGTGTCGAGGCATCAAATGGTGCCATAGCCTTTGGCGATCTTGATGATCCGAATTCAACTGTAAGAAAATTACTCAAATCTAATTATTCTGTCAGACGGAAGCCGACCCTTGGTACTGAGCCGTCTGTATATTATATTATATAATTTTTCGCACTACTGAGGTTATTATGCTTGAAAATGCCTTTAAGGGAAACAAGAACTACTGGACATGGATAGTCTTCTTGCTTGTTATTATAAGCATAGGTGCTTTATGCTATTTAAAGCAATTTACTTTTGGTCTTGGAATTACAGGGATGAGCAGGGATGTATCCTGGGGTTTTTATATTGCCCAGTTTACCTTTCTGGTTGGTGTTGCCGCGGGAGGAGTTATGCTGGTCCTTCCGTATTATCTTCATGATTTCAAGGTTTTTGGAAAAATAACAATATTGGGAGAGTTTCTTGCCATTGCTGCGGTCTGCATGTGTCTTATGTTCATTCTTGCAGATTTAGGTCAGCCCATGAGAGGGTTGAATGTTATTCTCTATCCTACCCCAGGATCGGTCCTCTTCTGGGATATGATCGTATTAAACGGATATCTTTTTTTAAATGTCATTGTCGGCTGGAATGTTCTTGAAGCGGAAAGAAATTCTGTTCCTGCTGCCAAATGGGTAAAACCTTTTATCTATATTTCCATACCATGGGCTTTTGGAATTCACACAGTAACTGCTTTTCTTTACTGTGGCCTGCCTGGAAGACATTTTTGGCTCACGGCAATTCTGGCGCCAAGATTTCTTGCTTCTGCATTTGCAGCCGGGCCCGCCTTTTTAATTCTTTTATGCTTTATTTTAAAAAAAGTAACAGATTTTGATCCAGGGAAGGAAGCGATTCAAACCCTTGCAAAAATTGTTACATATGCAATTATAGCAAATGTTTTCTTTTTGATTTGTGAAGTTTTTGTAGCTTTTTACAGTAATATTCCAGGACACATTGTTCACTTAAAATACCTGTTTGCAGGAATTCATGGCCATGGCGCGCTGGTACCCTGGATGTGGGCATCCATAGTCTTTATGCTTATATCGATAGTTCTTCTTGTAAATCCTGTTACCAGGTCAAACGAGACTACCCTTGGTATAGCATGTACAATTCTTTTCATAGGAACATGGATAGACAAAGGGCTCGGTATGATTTCAGGCGGTTTTGTTCCGTCACCTTTGCACCATGTAACTGAGTATGTTCCCACCATCCCTGAGATTTTAATCTCCCTGGCTGTATGGGCAACCGGTTTTTTAATTATAACTGTTCTTTTTAAAATAGCTGTTAATGTTAAAGAAGAGGTTGCTGCCTAGAAAGATTAAATATAGAAAGATTAGATTTTTTCAGTTTTAAAGTAAAAACCCCATGGACTATAGTGTATTGTCCATGGGGTTTTTTGTATATTTGTTGTATATACATTTAAAAATTATGCAGCTGCTTTTTTATCCATCACCTTTTGTTTAACAATGGTGGAAATATCTTTTTCTGTTGATCCTGGAAGAAAAACAGCATCTATACCAAGTTCTTTTAACTGTGGAATTTCATGGGGATGAATAGTTCCTCCTATAAAGACTGCAGCATGATCCATTTTTAATTCCTTGAGACGCTTCATAAACATCCCCATGATCTGCACATAACCGCCGCACTGAAAGCTAAGCCCCACAGCATCGGCATCTTCCTGCATCATTGTATTGATTACACCATCAATCCTCTGACCTGCTCCTAGATAAACTACTTCCATTCCTGCTTTACGCAGAATGTCACTTACAACGATAATCCCTCTAAAATGATCATCCAGCCCAATTTTACCGGTCACAACTTTTAATTTTTGCATAAATCTGGCTCCTTAATCCTTTAAAATGGGTATTCTCTTTCCCCTGCCCAGTCATACTCCATGCCGTCAACAAGACGAAGAACACCAATAATTTCAGGGAATGTGGCATTAGCTTCCAGGGCTTCAAACACAGGAGGAACCAGGCTCTCCTTTGTGTTTTCCGCAATGTCCCTTAATTTTTCCAATGTCTTTTTTACTTTGGGGATATCCCTGGTCTCTTTTAATTCCTTGTATTCGGCAAGATACTGTTTAATATCTGTTGTATCAGGTTCATAGATTTCAGGCTGGTAGTCTTCTTCCTCAGAAATGGTGTGACAGTTGACCCCAATAACAGATTTTTCACCATTTTCAACTTTTTTCTGAACATCTAAAAGAGCGCCTGTGAGCTGGGATTCCACCCATCCGCTTCCCAGGGCTTTGATCCATCCACCCATTTCTTCTATTGTATTATACATCTCCATGGTTTTGGCTTCGATTTCGCTGGTCAGGGATTCCACGTAATATGAACCTGCAAGGGGATCCGCAACCTTTGTGACTCCGGATTCATAACGGATAACCTGCTGTGTCCTGATCGCCAGCCGGACAGCTTCTTCAGTGGGAATCGCCCAGGCCTCATCATAGGATGGATTCTGTATTCCCATGCTCCCCCCAAGAACTGCGGCCAGGGTTCCAAGTGTCCCCCGGGAGAGATTAACCAGAGGCTGTTGTCTGGTATAATTGCTTCCTGAAACATCAACATGGAATCTCATCATCATTGCAGTGGGGTCTGTTGTATTAAACTTGTCTTTAAGTGTTTTTGCCCAGATTCTTCTTCCTGCTCTAAGCTTTGCGATCTCTTCAAAAAAATCTCTGTCGCAGGATAATACGGGGCTAAGCTGTCTTGCAACAGCATCAGCACTTATCCCCCTTTTTTCCATTTCCCGGATCATTTCATCACGGATGGACATGGTAAATGCCAGTTCGTGCATGGCATTGCCCCCGGCTTCTCTGAAATCATAGGAACTTGTGAACCATATGTTCCATTTGGGCATATTTGTGAGAATATATTCTATAAAATCATTTCCCCATCTGGCACAGGTGGAAAATTCCCCCTTATTAAGGAGCCAGTCCATCTTGCTTGGTGCTATGGCAGGACCATAATAGAATATACCACCACCCACTCCCCGGAGTTTGCTTACATCTATACCACGTTTTTTAGCCACCAGAATATATGACTGCCAGATATCCGGGTAAAAAGTATCACTTGAAATACTTAAAGCCTCAAGGGGCATATCTTTACTGAGATCCTCAACATCTTTAAGGCTATGGATTGTAACACCGGTCACACCCAGCTGACCAGCTGAATAGGGCTGATCCGGTTCAATTCCGTACATGGTGGGTCCATCAATTTCCCAATCAAGAACGCCCTGGCCCAGTTCAAGGAGGTATTTGCATCTTTCATTAAACGCTTTTGGGGAAGAAAGACCGGCAATTTCACGGATATTCCACAACTTACCCCTGTACATTAAAGGATGATGCCCCCGTGTAAATGGGAATTCCCCAGGCATACCTATCTCTTTTTGATCGATATCTTTTACGTCTTCAGGTGTATAAGTACTCTTTAATTCTATACCGGAAGGCGTAAAAAAATTGGTCTCCTTTTCCATATATTTTTTAGTTATATCGTCTGCCTTTATCATAAAGTCTCCATACAATTTGCATATTTTTTAAAATTAAAAATTTACGTAACTATAGATGTTCAGATAATAAATTTTATAAAGCCAAATGGCGAAACTGAGCTATGGTGAAATTATTTATATGAACATCTATAGCTTCATATTATACCTGAAGCATGCCAGTGATCAGCATAACTGAATAGGTACAAATTTACTTTGTTTTTTACATTCCTCGAAACAAAGGCTTCCTTTTTTCCTTATACGCGTTAATACCTTCCTTATGGTCATATGTCTGTCTGCAAAAAAACTGGGCATAACTTTCGTAATCCATCTGCATCTGCAAATTATTGTTTGCAGATCTGTGGAGTGCCCGCTTTGCCAGTTTAATTGCAACAGCAGGGCCTGAAGCTATACTTTCAGTCATTTTAAGAGCCCTGTCCATTAATTGATCATGGGGAACAACTTTACTTACCAGTCCGATTCTTAAAGCCTCTGCGGCATCCACAAGCTCCCCTGTCAGGGTCATTTCGATCGCCTTGCTTATCCCGACAACCCTTGGAAGATAGTAAGTAGCACCCATATCAGGTATCAGCCCGACTTTAACCCATACAGCACCAAAGCGTGCTTTTTCCGAAGCCAGTCTGATATCACTTATCAAAGCGATGGAGAGTCCTGCTCCCACTGCCGGGCCGTTTATCGCCGTGATTACAGGCTTGGAAAAGTTTCCAAAAAAATTGGTCAAATCTTCTATTTGACGAAGACTTTTCCCTCGTCCCGCCTCTTTTTCATTCTGAAGATCTCCCCCTAATCTTGACGCCACATCCGACCCTGAGCAGAAGCCTTTTCCTGCACCTGTGATAAGAACTGCTTTAATCTTTTCATCCAGGCCGATTTTACTAAGAATTTCAAGTAATTTTATATACATTTCAGTGGTAAAAGCATTAAATCTATCAGGCCTGTTCAGAGTTAGGACTACAAAATTTTTTTTCTCTTCAACAAGAATCTCATTGAAACTCATTCGTTTTCTCCCACGGTTGTTATAATCAGCTGAAATGATTGAATT
>JAUVKE010000437.1 GCA_030592105.1 Desulfobacteraceae bacterium | reverse complement strand
TTGATCGGCCTGATAAATAATAGCATCACCATAAGATATCTGCCTGTCTGCAACAGGATAAAAAAATCTGGTGGTCAATTTTTTTTCAAAAGCATCAATCACCTGCCTGAAGGCATCCTTGCTGAGCTTGACCGGATATTTCCCTGTTATCTGAGCAGAAGGTGTTTCGCTGTGTTCCATTCTTTGCTCCGGCATATCAAAATTTGCAGAATCAGTTTCTTTTATATTTATCAAACCGATTGGATCTGAGGAAACATCAGGGGTCGTAGAATTTACCTGTGGATTTAATGTTTCATCCACTGGAATTTCCACATGAAAATCATTTTTTTGCAAAATTTTCAAATTAAACAAAGAAAGGGTTAAAGTGTCTGCTATAATACTCCTGAACTCTTCCATAAGATCCAGCACAAGTGAATACCGGCCATAATCGATTGTATGCAGAAAACCAGGATATGGATCAAGACCGGCAATACGGACGGCCGCATAAACACGGTTCATTAAAAAGGTATAAAGAAGAGATAAAACCGAATTTACAGGATCAGTTGGTGGTCTGCGGACCCTTTTGCTAAAACCTGAGTCTTCCACAAAACCATAACGAAATCCTTCAAAAAAAATTGCGCTTCCACGTCCTTCATATCCACGCACGCTATCAACATTATCAGCATCGGATAGTTTTGGGAACAGGTTCTGTATCTGTTCTGCAAGCCTGCCGGCAAAAGGCTGTTTCCTGGTTCTTTTTATACGCAAAAGCAAAGTAGCCATATTGCCAAGCTTTCCAGCTACAATTGAGCGTGCCATGCGCAGCCCGAAAGCTGCGTCTTCCAGCAGCAGATACTGCTTTTTATGAAGGAATACGTTTTTAGACTCCGGCGGGGCAAGTCTGCCAAGATAACGTCCGTAGCGGGTTAAAAATACAGTATCAATATTATATTGCATAAGCTGACAAAGCGCGCTGTGAGTAATTTCAATATTGCCGAACAACAGAAGCTGCCTGAGTTTATAGGTAAACAGAGTGTTGTAAATTCCATCTCCCTTTTTCACCACAAGATGGCGGCCTTCTTTTACAATCCGTGCACCCTGGGTTTTGACATATACAATCATAAATCACCTCCGTTTTTTAACGGGAAACAGTTTATAATATGAATCAATTCAATGATTGCAACGTTGCTGACTTCCAATTGTCAAAGAACAAATTGTACATCAAAAAATATTATATATGTGTGTTTTTAAAGGGTTCTTTATCAAAAGAATATCATTTCAATGATGGCATTATAATATTTTTTATATCTTCAATGTATTTTTCAATTTTTTTTCTAAAATTATCCGGTTTCATGGGGGAATCGTTATACCCTGCATGGTTTAAGTCATTGCGATCCCTGGAAAGATTTCTAAAAATTTTTATTAACTCTTTTTCGCCATCATATAAATCTAAAAAGTTTTGAGTTATCTGGCGATTAGCTGCTGCCGGTTTTTTCCATTTGTCTTTGTCTATTTTTTCAAGATAAATTGTTGCGGCCTGACTTGCAATATCTCTGTATTTTTTATCTTCTTCATTTTTCCCTGTCTTAATAACAAAATATGAGATCAATGTTTCCTGTAATATTGTATATCCCTGCTGAATTAAATTATGTTCAATACACCATTTTGCTGCCTGAATTCCGTCTAAAACAGGATTGCCCTGAAATTTATCAAACTGTTCTTTGATGCGTTCAAATACAGGTTTAAATGGCCGTACAATTTCAATTGTTTCCAACCTGTTAACATTTTCTTTTAATTTGCCTGCTATAACACTGATATCACGTCCTCGGCATGTTGCCATGGTTTTACTGAAAGCTGATAGATTCTTTGCAATATCACGCACATTAGCTGCTGCTTTGTCCTGGCCTTTACTTATTGTCAGAAGCTTTTTAACAGATTGGTTTGCCAGTTTACTAACTAACCCAGCATCACCTGAACCTGTAAACCTGTCAATGGCAAAAGACCATTCCATCAACTGATCAAAAGGTGTAAGATCAAGTATTGGTGCTCGTCTTTTTTTCAGGGAAAGTTTTTCTGCCTCATAATAACTGCCCAGCACCTCAAATGCTCCGTAGTAAATACCGGAAAGTGTGACATTTTTTATGGTCTTTGCGTAATTTAAAATTACAATAGCCAGCATGGGGATTGATCTGAATGCATGGGTAATGTCAAAAATCACTTCATCGCCAGGTTTCAGTTGGTCATATACAATCTGGAAAATTTCCCATATTTCCTGCTCGCTTTGACCTTTAGGAATGGATATTTGTTGAACTTCGGCCTGCAGTTTAGATTTTTCAATGCAGTATTTCAATCCATTACATTTTTTTGTGTCACCGGTTTTTCTGTCTTTATGCCCGTTATCAAGCCAGTTTGCCTGATAAGACTCATCTGTAGCAAATATCAGGATGCGA
>JAUVKE010000200.1 GCA_030592105.1 Desulfobacteraceae bacterium | reverse complement strand
ATTTTATTTGCAAGAACAAGATCTTTAACATATTTTTTTCTTGTTTTTTCAGTACCCCACTCCATAATTGTATACGGCACAGTCATTCCCTGCAGATTAAACAGGGAACGAAGCCCCGAATCAACCCTTGCAATCTCTTCACAGACTACAGAATGAGCTAAAAAACCTAAATTGGAGCCTCCGTATATTAATGGAAAAGCACACCCAAAAAAACCGAGTTTACCCATCTTTTTTACAATATTTTTTTTAAAAATCTCTTCGCTTACTCTTGGCAATATTTCCTTTAATGCAAAATTACGTGCTTCTTTTTGAACAGCTTTCTGTTCTTTTGTTAATTCAAAATTCATTTGAATTTCTCCTTAAAGGCTTTTTTCAAGGGTTTTTTATAAGCATTCGAAATATATTACTTTACCCTGGGAGTGTCCGGCTATGAAAATCTACGAACACCCATGCCCTGGCAGGCACAACAAAACTTCCCTTATCCCTGACAAACGATTATTCTTCCAGTTCCCTGATGTTTTTGTAATAATCCAAAGCTTCAGGATTACTGAGTGCGTCTCTGTTTTTTACCTCTTCATTCTGAATAATCTTCTTTACAGCGAGTTCTACTTTTTTCATATTCAGAGTATATGGTATATCTGCAATTTTTATAATTTTTGCGGGAACATGTTTTGGAGAAGCATTTGTCCTTATCAGAGAATTAATTCTCTTTTTTAATTCTTCGGTTAATTCTGAATTGCCAGCCATCTTGACAAACAGGATAACCCGAACATCATTTTTCCAGTCCTGACCAACTACAAGACTATCTTCGATCTCTTTTAATCTATCTATAAGCTGGTAAATATCCGATGTACCTATCCTAACACCTCCAGGATTTAATGTTGTATCAGAACGTCCGCAAAAAACAACGCCCCCTCTTTTTGTAATTCTGATAAAATCTCCGTGACGCCAGACTCCAGGGTAAACGTTAAAATAAGCTTTATGGTATTTTTCGCCATCAGGATCATCCCAGAAATAGATCGGCATTGATGGAAAAGGAGAAAGGCATACAAGTTCACCTTCTTCATCAACAACTGATTCACCATCATCGTTATAAGCTTTAACATCCATACCAAGACAACAGCACTGAAGCTCTCCGGCATGTACTGACCCCATGGGATTACCACCGGCGAAACATCCGTTCAGATCAGTCCCCCCTGCTATTGAAGAGAGTTGCAGATCTCTTTTAATATTTTTATAAACATATTCAAAACATTCTTTTGATAAAGGAGAGCCTGTTGAAAGGACTGCTCTTAAACTGGTCAGATCATATTTTTCACAAGGGATTAACCCTGCATCCCTGATTGCAGAAATATATGCAGCACTTGTTCCAAAAACAGTCATTCCCACATCCTGGGCAAATTTCCATAAAACTCCGGCATCAGGATAAAAAGGCTGACCATCATAAAGAATAATAGTTGCGCCTGTGGCAAGTGATGATGTAAGCCAGTTCCACATCATCCATCCGCAGGTTGTAAAATAAAATATTTTGTCATCTCTCTTAAGATCGGTGTGGAGTATCAACTCCTTGAGGTGATTTACAAGAATTCCGCCGGCACTTTGAACCATACATTTTGGAAGGCCTGTAGTGCCTGAAGAATACATAATATATACAGGATGATCAAAGGGGAGCTGCTCAAAAGTCAATTCAGGATTTTTATCTTTTGAAATAAAGTCACTGTAGAAAACAGCATTGGAAAGTTTGCTGATATCCGGTTTTTCTTCTGTATATGGCACAACAATAACTTTTTCGATGGACTCAAGATGTTGCAAAACAGAGTTTATTCGCTCCAAAGAATCAATTTTTCCTCCTTTGTAGGAATATCCGTTTGCCGTAAAAAGAACTTTCGGTTTTATCTGGCCAAATCTGTCGAGAACTCCTTTTATACCGAAGTCAGGAGAGCATGATGACCATATGGCTCCAATGCTTGTGGCTGCGAGCATTGCAAATATGGAATGCGGCATGTTCGGCATAAATCCTACTACCCTGTCTCCTTTTTCAACTCCCATTTCTTTAAGGGATTTAGCAAGGCGTGCTACCTCATTATATAACTGTGCATAGGTAATGCTGATTTTATCCTGGGTTTCCCCTTTAAAAATAATATCATCGTGGTCATCCCTGTAACGAAGCAGATTTTCTGCAAAATTTAATTTAGCGCCATCAAACCATTTGGCACCAGGCATTTTATATTCATCTATCACTTTGTTATAAGGATTTGATGTTATAATCCCTGTAAAATCCCAGAGACTTGCCCATAAATCTCTGATATTTTCTACTGACCACTTGTGCAAAGCAGAATATTCAGAAAAATTTTTTCCGAATCTGGAGTTAACAAACTCTATAAATTTATACATATTAGTCTGCTTTTTCCGTTCATCCGAAGGCGTCCAAAGTAATTCATTCATAATATTTTCAGTCCCTGTGTACTGTTTATATTTCAAATTTTTCGACCTGTGCGGTTAGCTTTAGCCATTAGCAGTTATTTATTATTTACCTTTAAAAACAGGTTTTCTTTTTTCAGCAAAAGCCGTAAGCGCCTCAAGCCGGTCTTCTGTCGGTATGGTAATTTCATAAGCCTTTGATTCAAGGGGAAGTGCAACGCCAAGGCTGCATTCAAAACCATTATTCAGTACAAACTTGGCCTGCTGTACCGCAATAGGGCCGTTTTGGGCTATCTCTTCTGCCAGTTTCATGGCTTCATCCATTAATTTATCAGGAGAGACAACTTTGTTTACCATGCCAATTTCAAGTGCTTCCTGCGCAGTAATCCGCCTTGCCGTATAAATTAATTCCTTGGCTTTTGCTATCCCGATTATTCTCGGCAGTCTCTGACTGCCGCCGCCGCCAGGGATAATTGCAAGGCTGGTTTCAGTCAGACCCATAAGTGCGTTTGAAGATGCAATTCTTATGTCAGATGCAAGTGCGAGCTCTGTTCCACCGCCAAAGGCATAACCATTAATTGCAGCAATTACAGGGACTTTCGCTTTTTCCACTGTAGTCATTGTTTCCCGTACAGTCGCTATAAACCGACGAACCTGATCATCAGTAAGGGTTTTTCTCTCAATCAGGTCTGCTCCTGCAGAAAACGCAGATTTTTTCCCGGCAGGCGGATTTGCACCTGTAATTATTATAACTCTTATGGACATATCAAAATTTGTTTCTTTTACTGTTTCCATCAAAGTTTCGATAACCTCAAAATTCATGCAGTTCATCGCTTTGGGTCTGTTGATGGTCAATATCAGAATGCCATTATCGGTCTTTTCCTGCAATATAACATCAGACATAACAGATTCTCCTTTTTACCATTTTATAGATAAATATCTGAATTTATTGAAAAATTATAAACTTCCTAAAATTTAAAATTGCCAAATGCAGAATCAGGTATAAGCTTAAGCAGAGCAACTTCGAATGCTTTAGCAAGAATATTACGAGAATCTTTGAATGCTATTGTCCCGTCGTGAAATAATCTCGATTCAACATAAAATGGATGCGCCTGTTCATCATATCGGTCAATCATCTTCTGCTGAAATTCCTCTGCAGCGTTTTCATCCATTTTTTGTCCCTTTTTTTTTGCGTTGGCCCTTTCCAGGCTGGTTAAAATAAATCCGGCAGTACGTCCTGACATAACTGAAGTTCTGCCACGCATTGTATTAAAAATAAAACAGGGGTCGTATGCCCTTCCGCACATCCCATAATTGGCTGCACCATGATCAGGGCCGATAATCCATTGAATCATCGGAACATTAGAACATGCACACGCTCTGACCATGCCTGAACCGTATTTGCCAATACCATCATATTCTTCCTGTGTACCAACCATATAACCAGGAGAGTTCTGGATATATAGAATAGGTATTTTTTGAGAAGTACATCTTAATACCCATTCAATGGCTTTTCTTGCTGAATCGACAAAAATAACCCCAATCCCGTTTCCTGCAATAACACCAACAGGTATACCTTTTAATTTAATTTTTCCGCAGATAATTCCATCTCCCCTGCCAGGATTATAATTTTTTTTATACTCAGTAAACTTACTTCCATCTGCAATACACGCTATAACTTCTCTTGCATTAATCCCCTTATAGGAATCCCTGGGAAGCACTTTATACAGATTTTCTATCGGAACGGCTGGTTCCTCAGAAATTGACCGGTTTATATGTATTTGCTGAGGAGGATCATGGGATAAGAGTTCTCTTAATTTCTCTACACCCTCATCCTGAGACCGTACAAAATGATCAGCGCCTCCTGAAATTGTTGTATGCACCTTTGCACCACCAAGATCTTCCATGGAGACTTCCTCACCTATAGCAGATTTAACCATTGGCGGACCGCCTAAAAATGAATAGGACATTTTATCAATCATAATAGATTCACATGCAAGATAAACAGTATATGCACCGCCTGCTGTATTCCCGCCGGTACTCAGAGTATACTGTTTTAATCCTTTGGCGGACATTCTGCACATATTATAGAAAAAACGTCCAAATTGTCCCTTGCCGGGAAAGACCCGATCCTGCATCGGCAAAAAAGCACCTGCAGAATCACCTATATAAATACATGGAATTTCGGCCTGATCAGCTATATCCTGAGCGCGCAAATGTTTTTTACAGGTAATCGGAAAATAAGCACCTGCTTTTACACGACTGTCATTGGCAATTATCATAACCCAGTTGCCATGAACAACCCCCAGTCCTGTAACTATACCAGCACCTGGCACATCCTTGACTGTTTCATAATTAATACCAAAACCCGCCCCTCTGCTCAGTTCAAGAAAATCAATTCCCGGGTCAAGAAGTTGTTTAATGAGTTGGCGAACCGGTTTTTTCCCCTGTTTTGCAAGACGTTCGATCTGTTTTTCACCACCAGGATTATAACTTTTGTCCCAAAGCTCATACAACTTCTCTTCTTCTGCAAGCCAGTGTTTTTGATTTGCAATTCGTTCGGCTTCTTTTTTTTGTTCTCTTGACAGCGTTGTCATTTCTTTTGGCATTGTTCTCCTCCGTAGATAGCTGCTATGGTTTAATCGAATTTAACTTTATAGAATCACATATTTTTGTACTGCTTTCACAACATCTTCAGGTTTATCAATCACTTGAATAATATCAATATCTTCAGGAAATATCTTTTTTTCCAT
>JAUVKE010000378.1 GCA_030592105.1 Desulfobacteraceae bacterium | reverse complement strand
GGAAAATCTCGCTGTAAATCCAGGGTGCGGAAATTCCCATTATAATCTCGCAGTAGCTCTTATAGGTCTGAAAAAATATGATGAAGCAGAAAAAGAATTGATTGAAGCTGTCAGCTGCAGTCCAACGCTTGCAGAAGCATATATACAGCTTGGCGGAATATCTCTTCAGCGGGGAGATCTGGATGAATGTCTCGCATATAATCAGCAATCTGTCAAGGTCAGAGCAGGATTTGCTGAAGGCTACGGCAATATAGGCTTTGTGTTTCTTCAACAGGGGAAAGTAGATGAAGCCATTGAATCTTTAAAAAAAGCTATCTCTTTTAATTCTAATTTTATTCAGGCTTATACAACACTGGCCAATGCTTATTTGATGAAGGGACTGCTTGATGAAAGTATTGAAGCAAGCAAAAAAGTTCTTAAAATAGAGCCAAATTTTCCTGTTTCTCATAACAATCTTGCAATTGCTTACCTGGAAAAAGGCGAAAATACCATGGCAATTGAACATTGCGACAAGGCTGTTGAACTCGGGTTTGATGTAGCTCTTCAAATTCTGGATGAAATCAATAAAATCAGGATGTGACAGGAGCTTATAATCAAGGTATGTTGAAAAAAAACATATTCAATTATTTTCTGTCTGATGAAAATTATTATATTGAAAAAGGGAGTGATCTTTGGAACGTTCTGCTGCCATGTGATCGTGAATCGTTTGCTGAAGAGTCAAAACACGATATCACGCATGGTATTACATATGGGGATTATTTTTGTGCGGTTACTTTATTTTTGGAAAATAATAATTTTGAAATTATTATCAGGGCAGTGTCTGAATCCTTAAAACATAATATCAAGAGCGAAGATATAGAACAGATTAATATTTTTTTAGAAAAACATGGAGAATTTTATCATCCTGCCAGGTTACAGGTCAAATTATCTGAAAATATTCTGACATTTGCGTTAAACTGTGCCCTATCAGATCCTGGCCGAAACTGTATAAACAGGGAGTATAAAATTTTAAAGAAACTTGGTCATAATTTTTCATTGCCATATGTCCCTGAAATTTATGGAATTGGTTCAGTTTGTGTAAAAGAATCTGCGGGAAACATGACCATTTTTTTGGGTGAGTGGTTTAAAGGATTTAATGAATTTCATATTTCAAAAAAAAAGCGTGGCGGGATCATAGTCTGGGACCAGAAAAAGGGGAATTTCTTTTTATCGCCTGAAAATGTTCTTCAACTTTACACACAGGCATCAATGATTCTCACATGCTATTATAATATTGAAACTTTTGAGCAGATTTTTCCATGGCATCATGCTGCCGGGGATTTTATTTTAAAAAAGGAACAAGAGAAGCTTTTTCTGAGGCTTATCACAGTAAGGCAATATGCACCAATGCTGGAAAATATTGATGCCAGTTGTCAGGATACTGAAAGTATGCTGGATGCTCTTTTTTTATTTTTTCTAAATCTTTCAATTCGGATGCGTCTTGACAGGTTTGACGGGGTAGGAGAGATAGCATGGGCAGATAATATTGCTGTCCATGGAGTACTAAACGGAGTTATGGAAGGGCTTGCACTGAAATCTGTTTCCGGTTTTACCAGGCCTGTTAATATATGTTTTATGGAGTATCTGTTAGAACTCTCCAAGACCGAGTTATCAGACACATTACAATTTGTTGCAGATTCATACAACCACCGTTCTCCTGAACTTGATATAATAAAAAAATCTATTGGCGAGCATGGGGATACGCTCTATGCTGTAATTAACAGTCTGCTTAAATAATTTTACTTGTACTGCTATATTGTTATTGTGAAAACACCAATAATTTGTTATTATTCTTTTTTTATTGACAAATACAGAAATAATTTTTATATATTCTACAATTTCTTAAGTAAGAATTATATTTTTGGTATATGAAAATGATTATGAGAGGAGGTGACCTTTAAGCGCTGCATAATTAAGAATAAAGGTTAATATCTAAATAATTTAATGGAGGTAAACTAATGGCAAAACATGAAACTCCCTTGCTGGATCAGCTTGAATCAGGCCCATGGCCAAGCTTCGTATCTGATCTTAAACAAGAAGCTGTATCAAGGGCTAAGAATGAAAAAGGAGTTGAATTTCAAATAGCAACCGAAGCTGTGGATGATCTTCTGGGTGTGCTTGAGCTTTCCTATAAACATGGCAGACCTCACTGGAAGCATGGCGGAATCGTAGGCGTATTTGGATATGGTGGTGGTGTTATCGGCAGGTATTGCGATCAGCCTGAGATGTTTCCTGGGGTTGCGCATTTTCATACAATGCGTATTAGCCAGCCAGCCGGAAAATTTTATACAACCGATTATCTGAAGAAGCTTTGTGATTTATGGGAATTCCGTGGAAGCGGAATAACCAATATGCATGGATCAACCGGCGATATTATTTTTATCGGTACAACTACTCCCCAGCTCGAAGAAATTTTTTACGAACTGACACACACTTTTAACCAGGATCTTGGAGGTTCAGGTTCCAATCTGAGAACTCCAGCCGACTGTATTGGCCAGGCCCGCTGCGAATATGCATGTTATGATACACAGGCTATCTGTCACGAATTTACAAATGAATATCAGGATGAACTTCATCGTCCTGCTTTTCCGTATAAATTTAAATTTAAATTTGACGGATGTCCAAACTGTTGCGTAGCATCTATTGCAAGATCAGATATGTCTTTTATCGGAACATGGAAAGATGATATCCGTATAGATCAGGAGGCTGTAAAAGCATATGTAGGTGGAGAAATTCCTTCAAATGGCGGAGCGCATTCCGGCCGCGACTGGGGCCCTTTTGATATTGAAAAAGAAGTTATTAATCTTTGCCCCACAGGATGCATGCGTTATGAAGGCGGAAAACTTGAGATCAATACTCCTGAGTGTACAAGATGTATGCATTGTATAAATGTTATGCCGAGAGCACTT
>JAUVKE010000101.1 GCA_030592105.1 Desulfobacteraceae bacterium | reverse complement strand
TTTTTGTCTTTTTACCGCACACAGGGCATTGACATTTAACTCTTAGCATGTAATGCAGGGTTGTAATTATTTTTATTAGGGACTTTACTGAAAAAATTCTACCCTCTATAAATAAAATTCATCTGTCAATATTTCGACCTGTGGGATTAGCCATTAGCGGTTAGCTTTTGGATAAAACACCTTATTTTTAATGCTAACGGCTAACGGCTAATGGCTAACCGCTATTAGCTAACCGCACATGTTGCAATATTTTGATTTTTTGTAGAAACGGGTAGTTTTATTTCAGGGAATTCCCTTAAGGGTCTCCTTCTATTAAAAAGGGTTTAATGATGATAAAGCGGACAAAAGTATTGGAACTTCTGCGGGCAGATGCTCCTGTTGAAAAGATTCTTCTTAAAGGGTGGGTAAGGACAACACGGGAATCAAAGACTTTTTCGTTTTTGGAGCTCAATGATGGATCATCCCTGGCCAATATACAGGTTATAGCCGATTCTTCCCTTGATAATTATGCTGAAATCAGAGCGCTCACCACGGGGTCTGCCCTGGAAATCAGAGGGAGCCTTGGATCGTCCCAGGGAAAGGGCCAGAAGTGGGAAGTCCTGGCAGAAAATGTAACTGTGGTGAGTGTGGCAGACGGGGCCTATCCCCTGCAGAAAAAGCGTCATACAGATGAATTTCTCCGGGGAATAGCACATTTAAGACCAAGAACAAATAAATATGGGGCTGTTTTCCGAATAAGGTCAGAACTCTCCTTTGCAATACACAGGTTTTTCAGGGATAAAGGGTTTAAATACCTTCATTCCCCGATTATTACCGGTTCTGACTGTGAGGGCGCCGGAGATATGTTCAGGGTCACCGCATTAAATCCTGGGAAACTCTCTGCTAAAGGTGGCGGAATCGATTATTCCCATGATTTTTTTGGGCAGGAGGCCAGCCTTACCGTATCGGGCCAGCTGTCTGCTGAAATGTTTGCCCTTGCCCTTGGGGATGTATATACTTTTGGTCCCACGTTCAGAGCTGAAAATTCCAATACAAGCAGGCATGTGGCGGAATTCTGGATGGTTGAGCCGGAAATGGCTTTTTGTGACCTTGAAGAAGATATGAATCTGGCAGAGGAGCTTGTTCAGTCTCTTGTCGCCCATGCCATGGATGAGTGCATGGAGGATATCAGCCTTTTTGCAAAATTCGTTAACAAGGAATTATTGACTGTTTTTGATAATATTCTATCTTCTCCCTTTACCAGAATTACCTATGAAGAGGCTGTTAATATATTAGGCAAGTCCGGCGTCTCCTTTGAGTTTGAAGTGGCCTTTGGGAGTGATTTACAATCGGAACATGAGCGTTATTTAACAGAGCAGTATTTTAAAAAACCTGTTATAATCTATAATTATCCAAAGGATATAAAACCTTTTTACATGAGGCTGAACGATGATAACAGGACAGTGGCTGCAATGGATCTTCTGGTTCCGGGAATAGGGGAGATAATTGGGGGGAGTCAAAGGGAAGAAAGGGGGGATGTTCTGAAAAAGCGTATGAACGAGATGGGCCTCGATGAAAAAAAATACTGGTGGTATATTGATTCAAGAAAATACGGAACTGTTCCCCACAGTGGTTTTGGTCTTGGATTCGAGCGATTAATGATGCTGGTGACAGGCGTGGCTAATATACGGGATGTAATACCTTTTCCAAGAACACCAGGGAGTATTGAATTTTGATAAATTTCATAAAGCCAGATGGCGAAACTGAGCTATGGTGAAATTTAAAAAACTCTGGCTGCTTGAGCGCAGCGAGTTTCAGAGGTTTTTAAATTTTATTATAGCTCAGTTCTGGTATTGTTGTGGCCAACGTTAGAGCCAGGTACAATTTTTATATAACCAGCATGCCCTGTCGGGCACAACAAAATATGAAAATGAGATAGCGGTTAATGACATTCTATAAATTAGTAGAATTCCTTAATTCACAATTTATCATTTTTATATAAAATAATTTGAGCAAAAGGGGCAGGGCTAATCTATCCATGGCAATTATCCGTATAATAATAAAATTTTTTCTCTGGCTAAGGTACAGTATAACTGTTTCCGGAATCGATGAAATTGCCGAAAAAGGGACAACGGGTATATTGTTTTTACCTAATCATCCTGCATTAATAGATCCTGTAATTTTAAATATCTGCCTTAATAAACAATTTAACCCCAGGCCTGTTGCAGATGAAGTGCAGATTGACAGGTTCCTGATAAGAAACCTGGCCAAAGCGGTTCATACCCTTGCCATTCCCGACACAGTGACAGCCGGAGCAGAGGGAGGGGTTTTAATAAAAAATGTTTTAAATATAGCTGCCACTGCATTAAAACTCGGTGAAAATATACTCCTTTATCCAAGGGGGCATCTTTCCCACAGCAGATTTGAAGATCTTGGAGCCGGCAGTGGTGTGGAATCAATATTAGCCCTTGCCCCTGACGTGCGGGTTGTCCTTGTAAAGACTTCGGGATTATGGGGAAGCAGTTTCAGTTATGGAAGCGGCCGGCGCCCGGTTCTTGGAAAGGTGCTTTACAGGGCAACCAAGTCTGTTTTGCTAAATGGATTCTTTTTCGGGCCGCGGCGCAGGGTTACAATAAAAATGTATGAGCCTGATGATTTCCCTGGAAACAGCGGGCGTGCTGAAATAAACAGGTATCTGGAAAATTTTTATAATCAGGAAGCCTCTTTATGCACATATGTCCCTTATACTTTATGGGAAAAAGGGGGCGTTTCCATCCTCCCTGAGCCTGAATTGAAAAAAATCGACGAAAACCTGGGGGAGGTCCCTGGTGCAACCCATGAAATTGTGATTAATAAGCTCCGGGAAGTTTCCGGGGTAAATGATATTAAAAATGATGATTTTCTGGCCCGTGACCTTGGCCTGGACAGTCTTGCCCGTGCTGAACTGATAATCTGGATCGGCCAGGAGTTTGGTTTTCCCCAGGGGGATTCCGATTCCCTGATAACTGTTGCAGATTGCCTGTTTGGGGCCTCGGGGCAGGTAATATCATCAAACAAATCCCGTTTAAAGCCTGTTTCTGACCAGTGGTTTGTTCATAAAAATGGTTCAGAGCATGCAATGGTTCATGACGGGAAGACAATTCCCGAAGTTTTTTTAGAACAGTTTATCAATGCTCCGAACAGCGTGGTAATTGCAGATCAGACTTCAGGCACCAAAACCTACAGGCAGCTTGTTACCAGTCTGCTGCTGCTAAAGCCTTTAATAGAAAAGTTTCCTGACCGGCATATGGGAATTATGCTGCCGGCTTCTGTGGGGGCTTCCACCTTGTACCTTGCAGTGCAGTTTGCCGGAAAAATTCCTGTTATGATTAACTGGACCGTTGGAGATCGTAATCTGCGCCATCGCCTTAAACTTGCCGGTGTTAATCATATTTTAACAGCCCGAAGTCTGGTGAATATTTTGGCGGACAGGGGAGTTGAGGTGGATTTTATAAGGGATCGGTTTGTCTTCATCGAAGATATGGGAGGGAGTCTGACCCTGCCCCAAAAAATTTTTGCGCTGGCAAAAAGTTATACATCCTGCAGTTTTTTGAGAAAAACAGATTTTCCTGAAACTGCGGTTATCCTTTTTACCAGCGGATCAGAAAATATGCCCAAGGCTGTCCCTTTGTCCCATGGTAATCTTCTTGCCAATCTCCGTGATGTTGTAAAGGGCTTGTCTTTACATAAAAAAGATAGACTGATGGGGATACTCCCCCCTTTTCATTCATTTGGTCTGACAGGGACACTGTTATTACCATTGTGTACCGGAATAAGGGCTGTTTATCATACAAACCCCACAGAGGCTCATATCCTTGCCATGCTCATAGATTCATACAAAGTGACCATACTTGTGGGGACACCGACATTTTTAAATGGAATTGTGAGGGCCGCAGCCCCTGGACAGCTTGCCGACTTGAAACTGGCCTTTTCAGGTGCGGAAAAGTGCCCTGAATCTGTATATGGGGCACTGGTTACTTCCTGTCCTGAATTAAAGGTTCTGGAGGGATATGGAATTACAGAATGTTCCCCTGTTGTGTCGTATAATCGTCCTGAAAATCCAAAGCCTTATACAATAGGAAAGGTTGTCGATTCTGTTGATTATGCAGTGACAGATCTTGAAATAAGACAAAGAGTTCCCCAGGGAGAACAGGGGATGCTGCTGGTTCGGGGGCCGAGTATATTTAAGGGATACTTAAACTATGAAGGGGGCTCCCCTTTTGTTAATTTTGAGGATGAAAAATGGTATAAAACAGGTGATCTGGTTAAGGAAGACCATGATAATATCCTCACCTTTTGCGGCCGGTTAAAACGTTTTATCAAGCTTGGAGGGGAAATGATTTCTCTCCCTGCCATTGAAAATGTTCTGCTGCCCCATTATGCTTCCGAGGATCAGGAGGGGCAGACCATTGCCATAGTGGCCGCCGGAAACGAAGAGTATCCTGAAATTATACTTTTTACAACAGTGGATGTACAAAGGAGCGTGGTTAACCAGCAGATTCGTGATGGAGGGCTCTCCCCGCTGCATAATGTCCGGCGCGTTGTATTTCTTGATTTAATACCGGTTTTAGGTACAGGTAAAACAGATTACCGCAGCCTTGGGAACTGGAAATAAATAACTCATCGTTTTCGCATCCCTGCTTCAGGCCATCTTCAGCCGATCCTCAATCACAAAATCCTTGACGTAGTCCTGCTATAATTTTATTTCTTGATTCAAATTTTTTATAAGTTTTGTTTTTGCAGGTTCTGTGTTCGGGAGATTATCAGTTTTTTTTGCAGTGACAAGGAGATTCTCGAACATTTCCACTATCCAGTTGTTAATAAGGGAAAATTTTTTTTCATCGTCTGATTTGCGCCAGAAAACAGGGGATTCAGGATCAGACATGCAGCACAAAAGATGTCTGCACGTATTGATAACCAGGTCACTTACCCATTTAACCTTTTTGCTTTTAAATAAAATTTCATACTCAAACCCCCAGGGATCTGATTTTACAAGTCTGTCTTCATCGGCAAAATTGTTATAACCGCTTGTCCCCATCATAACTATCTGATAATGGGAGAGCAGGTTTACGGTTCTTTCGAGTCTGTCTAACAGCCTGTTTTTTTTCAAAAAAGAAATGTTGTTTTCAAGGTCTCCAATGGAACTGTCAGGGACAAACATTAAAAAACCGATTTCAGGCTCTATACCCACATCGCGGCAGATTGAGATAGCTTTTTCACTCTGATTTATGGAAGAACTTTTGTCAAGAAGGGTCAACAGCTCAGATGAGCCACTCTCTATTCCGATGAGAAGGCTTTTAAGTCCTGCATCGGTAAGCTTTTCCATTGTTATTATATCCAGATCGTCGGCTCTTGTTTCCATGCCAAAGCAAATCTTAAGGGGTTTGATCAATTCAGCCAGTTTTTTTATACGCTCTTTCCCTTTTTTACCCGGTCCAATGAGATTGGGATCAACAAAATAAAAGTCGGTTATCCCCATATTACATATTTCTTTTATTTCTTTAGTGATATTTTCCGGGCTTCTTCCCCTCCACAGGGGCCCCTGATTATAAAAAGAAGGGATAGGGCAAAAACTGCAATGATTGTAGCAGCCTCTGCTTGCCAGGATACTTGCTGTATCTCCTGGCTTCAGGCTGCGAAGGGGAAAGGGGATTTCGTCAGGATTTTTTTTAGTGGGGCGCCTGCTTTTGATGAACCCGTTTTCCCCATCTATTACAGCAATCCCCTTGATCTGTTTGAAATTTTCTCCATTGGCAATGGAATCAGCCAGATGGACCAGGGTCTCTTCAGGCTCTCCAATGGTAATGGAGTCAACAGCCGGAACTTTGTTTAAAATAAGCTTTGATGCCAAAGTCGGGAAAAAACCGAAAAGATTTATATGCCCCTTATATCCCTCTCCTCTTAAGTCCGATACAAAATCGAACAGCTTTTGAGTATGTTCCCAGAAATAAACGCCATTTATACAAAGGAGTGGTGGGGAGATTGCCAGTAATTCTTTTTTTGTTTTGTCAAAACTCCAGTTATTATCAGCAGCTTCCATGACCAGGGGATCATGCCCCGCATTTACTAATGCTGAAGCTGCATAGCCTGCTAACAGGCATGACCAGAGGGGCGTGTTTGCTATATCATTAAAATGTTTTTCAGATTTTACCCTGGGATGTTCCAGAATTACTATGTTCATATACTATCCTGTGCCCTGCCTTCTTGGTGCTGATGTTTGAATATGGCATCACCCACATTTACGTCAAGCTCTTTAGCTACTATTTGGCATTTCGCCTTTAAAAGGAAAAAAATATTTTTTTGTTCTTCACTTAAAGATTCATAATTTCCCTGCCCCTTGGATATGATCATATCTGATTGGGCGAACAGATTTGATATTATACTGGAAGTTTTTGATAATATTGTCCCTGGAGCATTAAATCCATTTTCCATTACTTCGGCTACCTCTTCCATCCCTGCAAATTTGGCATCATCCATGGTGGCATCATTTATTATGGGGCCGCCCCTGACCACAAAAATGACCCTTGGATTCCCCCTTTTTTTTATTTCTTCTATAAAAAGTTTATCAAAAACAATTTCACCTGCATTGTCTCCAAGATAAAGTATCTGTTTAGACTGCTGGAGATTCTCTTCGAATTTCGAAAAATCATTTATTGTAATGGGAGAATCCAATGCAGAAAATATTTCTGTTTTCACATCTCCCATTTTTCTATTTATTCCAAGGTCGATGATATTTCCGGCAATGGCGACCCTTGCGGCCAGAAACAGAGGAGATTCAGAGTTGTTTATTTTTTCTTTTAGTTCCTGATAAAGCTCCATAGCACGTCTGTTCTGCTCTTTTTTTTCTTTGAAGTAGGGGTCTTTTATTTTAGTGATTTCGCTGATGGTGGAATATACAATCTGGGAAACCTCGGGGGGAGACATATCAAAGGAGATGTTTAACAGTTTTCCCATTACCCCTGTCATGATCTCGTGGTGTATTTTTTTATCATCAGTGATAATTCTTGCGACATTTAAGGTCTGATTTAAAAAACATGGAAAACAGTCAAGACAGGTTTTCATAATTTTATTATTATCCTTTGTAACTATTTGGCTAATATGTACGGCAACAGGTATAATCAGATCATACCTGTTGCATCTGTTTTAATCAACGCAGCTGAATAATTATCATCTATTTATAATGTACCACAGTCAGGGCAATGGGGATCTTTTGTTATTTTAATCTCCGTGAATCGCATGTTCCCCCCATCAAAACTGATGAGCCTGTCAGTTAAAAGTTCCCCGATTCCCGTGATAATTTTTACCGCCTCCATGGCCTGCATGGAGCCGATTACACCCGGCAATGCTCCCAGAACAGGAATTGGAGATACAGGGGATGGCGCCTCTTTTATAATACATCTCAGGCAGGCTGTCTCCCTGGGGATTATTGTTGTTAAAGCTCCTTCCATTCCCTGGATTCCTCCATAGATGAAAGGGATACCATGAAAAATGGCAGCCCTGTTTAAGAGATACCGTGCGGCAAAATTATCCATTGCATCGATAATAAGGTCACAGCCCCGGGTCAATGAAAGAATATTTTCATCAGTTATTGCTTTATCCACAGGATCTATTTTTATATCGGGATTTAGTTCATTAAGCCTTATCTTGGCGATACTAGCTTTTTTTTCACCTATTTCCCTCTCCTTATACAGAATTTGGCGATTAAGATTACTCAAAGAGATATCATCATAATCGACAATTCGTAAAAAACCGACTCCTGCGGCTGCAAGGTATAACGAAATGGGAGATCCAAGGCCACCGGCACCTGCAATAAGGACCCTGGCTTTTTTTAGTTTTTCCTGCCCTTTTATACCAAAACCATCGATTAATATTTGCCTTTGATATCTTTTGTTATCCGAGTTGTTAAGCATAATTTGTTTATTACAAGGTTCGGGTTAGCCCATTTCTTTGAATAAAAAAAACAAACGCTATAATTACAGTATGTGACTTTTTTAAAATCTTCGTTATGGCACTACTTTTGTTTGTTTTTTTGATAGTTGTTTAATACCATATTTTTTTAGAATATGCCTAACGCTTCCAACAAGTAAATTGTCCCATGAAATTTTACCCTTACGAAACATCCAAGATGGAGCCACTAATTTATAATTGCCCAGACTCGCCCGTTCAAATTTTGCCCAACATACAGCATTTACCATTAATATACCGGTAAGACAAAAGCTTAGCCGTGCTTTCTGGGTAAATGTTAATACCGCACCAGGTTGGTATTGCTCCAGGCTATTGTTAAGATCTTCAATGTACTGTTTGATAAATGGTGCAGATTCAGTTAATAGCATTATGAATGGGCTCTTTCAAAATTATTAATATTTTTCAATGGCCGTGATTATACTCTC
>JAUVKE010000539.1 GCA_030592105.1 Desulfobacteraceae bacterium | reverse complement strand
CAAGTGTGCACACTAAGAAAAAATTGAATTGTGATAGAATAAGTAAATAAAATTAGGAGATTGGAGATTATTGAATCTCTGCACAACGGGGGAAGATGCGGTAAAAGATGGAAAAGTATCTGGGTGCTTCTGGGATCTGGATTATGTCGCTGACAAGAATGAATGGCTTCTGAAGGTACTTGAAGAGAATGAAATTCAGAAACAGCCATATGCTGAAAAAATAAAAGATTCGGGTACGCTTGTTTTGTGGGAAAAGCTGGACAGAGTGATTGATAAAACTGATTCAGCTAATACTGAGACAAACCTGTATGATAAAATGGATCAGGTCAGAAAACACATGGAGCTGGTTTTTCATCGTTACCTGACGGGAGAACCCGGCATCAAGGCAGTTAAGATTTTTATTAATGGTGACTCGTTAAAAGCGTTTGATCCATTCAATTCAAAGCATCCGGCCACTCAACATCTTCAGGATGAAAGGCTCGATCTCCACGGCGAAATCATATACATCCAGCCTTATATTTTACCTCACCACAGCAAAATCAGTCAAAAAGATTTTGACTATTATGCTGGAGAAGACGGCTATCTCAAAAATCAGGGATTTTACGTATATAGAAATGCGCGGCTGCTTATCTCAGGCACATGGTTCCGGCTTGCCAGACAGAGAGAGCTGACCAGGCTCGCCCGTGTAAAAATAGATCTGCCTAACAGTCTGGATCATCTCTGGGCTATTGATGTGAAAAAATCGAGAGCAAGGCCACCTGAAATTATCAGGCAGCGACTTAAAAAAATAATTGAAAGAATTAATAGTAGCTCATCAAGAATATATACAAAAAGGGGCAAACGCCTGACCAAGAAAGGGTTGAATACCCTGTGGATCAGAATGGCCAGTCATAATAAAATTAAATATTCAATTAATCGAAATCATCCATTACTGGAAAAATATTTTTCTGTACTTAATGACAGCCAGCGCGGTTATTTTTCTGATATTCTGACTCTGGTTGAAGGACAGTTTCCTGCGGATGCTTTTTATGCTGATGTATCAGGCACGCCAGAGTCTCTTGTAAAAAATGAGCTTGAAAATGAAAAATTGCTGGAGCTTGCTGATCTTTTTTACAAAACATTAAAGGAGCAGGGTGTCGGACAATCTGAAATAAAAAAACAGTTCGAGCTGACCGAACCATTCAGAAATAATTTTGATTGTATTGTAGAGTTTCTGAAAACAAAAGGCGTAGAAGATGAGTGAGATAGATAAACTTCAAGATATGATGATTGCGTTATTAGCCCGCGAAACATCTGTTACCCGTGAGTTCATAAAGGAGAAAGTTGACACTTTTTCTGTTCCGTTCGGTAAAAATATAACTTCTGTTGAAAAGGATGAACTGATTAAGTATCTTGAATCTCAGTTTGATGTTACGATGCATATTGGTGCAGTCATCCAAGAAGAATTCGAGCCTTGGCTGGAGTCAGCGAAAGTAAAAATTGAACCTTATTTTTGGGGCCGTTACAAAAAACTGCTTCAGAACAAAGGATTCGGCCTGAGAGTTAT
>JAUVKE010000527.1 GCA_030592105.1 Desulfobacteraceae bacterium | reverse complement strand
TGTTAAGTTCTGTGCAACACTAAAGGCCTTGGGAGTAAACATCTTCAGGGCAGCTGCCATCAGATCAGCGATAATGATGCCGGAAGAAGTCTTCTGTGAGGTTTAGGAGACTCCGGGAGCTATTTTTAATTTGTCAAAGAGCATTTTTATGCGACTCAGTTCGCTAAAAATATATTTTTATCAATTCGAGATCAATTGTGAGTAAATGCTCATTAGGTACAGTCCAGTTGATCCCGATTTTTTACAAGACCATCAAGAATTGAGTAATCAATTAATAAATAAAGCTTATCACAAAGTAGCAGATGATTTTTCCAGTAAAAGAATGGCAGCCAGATATCTTGATGTTTATAAAAATTTATTGAATTATGAGATACACCATTAATCAATAAACTTTTTAACAAATACACAATTCAACTATTCATAGTATTTTTCCTAATTATTATGAGACATAAAAAGCAGGAATCTATTTTATATGAAATCAGCAGTAACCAATTGTAAAAAAGCAGTTCGTTTTGTTTTGGACACTCACTTATGGAAGATTTCACATGCCAGGGTTGTGTTTAACGATTATTTCCAAAAAGTAAAACTTTCGCAACGATCTAATAATGAACAGATACTTGCAGCCCTTAACTGGCTGAAACGAGCCCAGGATGCAACTGGCAATAGTGGTGTTGCCGGTCGGTACCAAATGAATCTTGGGTTCACAAACTCATATCCTGAAACATCAGGCCATATACTTTCTACTTTTATCAAAGCAGCGTATTATTTCAACGATCCGGAATACAAAAAACGGGCCAAAGATATTGTTGATTTTCTCCTTTCAGTCCAAATGAATGAAGGAGCTTTTCAACGTGGCGAATATATAAAAGGGGCAAAACAGATTCCCGCAGTTTTCAATACTGGTCAGATAATGCTGGGCATTATTGCCTTTTACAATGAGACTGAGGATCAAACAGTATTACAGGCTTTAACAAAGGCAGCAGACTGGCTCTTAAGTGTTCAGGAGCCGGAAGGATATTGGGAAAAGCATACATATGGTTTTGTGCAGCCGACAAACTATACACGTGTAGCATGGCCTCTTGCCATGCTTGGAAAGATATGTTCTGAAGATAGATATACTGCAGCTGCCTCAAAATATTTAGACTGGCTTTTAACCAAGGCAGATATGGATTCAGGGTGGATTGATAATATGGGGTTTTATAAAGAAGATCATGAAGCCCGTAGAAGTCTGACTCACACGATGGCATATGCATACAGGGGACTTTTTGAATGTGCTGTAATATTTAACAGGGAAGATCTTGTTGATCTCGTAAAAAAAGCGTCCCAAAAACTAATCCGGAAATTTGAATCATCCAGTTTTATTTCCGGCGTATATGATTATAAGTGGGAAGGGCTTGAACAGTATTCATGCCTGACAGGAAACTGTCAGTTGTCAATAATCTGGCTTAAGCTTTTCAAATATTATAAAGATGAATTTTTTTTAAAAGCTGCAAAAAAAGCGATGGAGCAAGTTAAAAGCTACCAGCGAATTGATTTTTCAAATCCTGGCATTAGAGGAGCTATCGCCGGATCAAGACCGGTATGGGGTGGTTATAT
>JAUVKE010000088.1 GCA_030592105.1 Desulfobacteraceae bacterium | reverse complement strand
TAAAAAAGTATAATAAAAGCTATCTACCTGTATTAATTGAAAAAAATGTAACATATTCCAGGGTGGGTTTTAAAAAAATAATATTTTATGCCAGATATTACATAAATGTATCTCGATATACAATAAATTTCAAAAACGTATTATTATATTAAAAAAAGACAAAACTGTCAGCGTCGTGCCAAAAAAGGGGTTATTTAAAAATTGAAATTTGTGATCTTTCAAAAAGAGGCCGCAAAATCTTACCTGATCTTTTAGTTGCGGGGTACGATTTTTGCAGAGGCGGCAGTTGTTGCTAAATTTGTAATTTCTTTTTTTAAAAATTACAAATATGTTAAATCTTCTTTTTTTAAATAAAGATGATTAAAACAAATAACTTTTAAAATCAATAAGTTATATCGTACAAAAGTAATGGCATATCTATTGCGTTATATCTTGAAATAATACCACTGACTAATTATCTAAAAATTTATAATTTAATATTTTAAGCAAGAATTTTATGGAGGATTTAATGAGACTAAAAATAACAGGATTAACCGCAATAATGATATTTTTTTCCATTGCCTCGGCTTTTGCCGGGGAAAATGCCATTGATACCGGGGACACTGCGTGGATTATTATGGCAACAGCCCTGGTTATGCTGATGACCCCTGCAGGGCTTGCTCTGTTTTACGGAGGAATGTCCCGGTCAAAGAACCTTTTAAATACATTTGCTATGACCTTTATTGCCTATTGCCTTGTCAGTGTTATCTGGGTCGGCTGGGGCTACTCTCTGGCATTCGGGACAGATGTCAACTACATGATCGGTAATCTTGAAAAACTCTTTTTAAACGGTGTTTCAATTCATAGTATCAGTGGAACCATCCCCGAATATCTTTTTATTGTATTTCAGATGACCTTTGCATGTATCACTGTTGCCCTTATTCTGGGTGCAGTTGTTGACAGAATGAAATTTTCATCATGGATTGTTTTTACAATCCTCTGGGTCACTTTTATTTATACCCCTGTATGCCATTGGGCCTGGGGCGGCGGAATTTTAGACAAAATCGGCGCCCTTGATTTTGCTGGTGGAAACGTGGTTCATATTAATGCAGGTGTTGCGGGCCTTGTTCTTTGTCTTGTTTTAGGCAAACGGCACGGTTACGGCAGGGAGGCCATGTTTCCGTCAAGTGTTACTCTCACAGCCCTTGGTGCCGGTCTTCTCTGGTTCGGGTGGTTTGGGTTTAATGCAGGAAGCGCCCTTGCTGCTGACGGAATTGCCGCATCTGCCTTTCTTGTAACAAACACGTCGGCCGCCATGGGAGGCATTGCCTGGATGATGGGGGAATGGATTCACAGCAAAAAACCGACCCTGCTCGGTATGGCATCGGGTGCGGTTGCAGGCCTTGTGGGTATTACCCCGGCAGCCGGTTTTGTTACCATGCCCGCATCTATAATCATCGGCCTTGTTGCAGGTCTCATCGGTTTTTTTAGTGTTTCTGTTTTAAAACATCGCATGGGATATGATGATTCCCTTGATGCTTTTGGAGTTCACGGAATGTGTGGGGTCTGGGGTGCTATTGCAACGGGACTCTTTGCATCCCCTGAAGTTACTTCGGGTGTTTCCGGTCTTTTTTACGGAAATCCAAAACAGGTTGGAATCCAGGCCCTTTCCATTGTTATTACAGCAGGATTCTCGGGCATTGGAACCCTGATTGTAATTTATGTGACAAAACTGATTACAGGGGGGATAAGAGTTGAAAAAGATGATGAGGTTCTGGGTCTTGATACTGCAATTCATGGGGAGCGTGCTTTTCAGCTTGACTGATGCATAAATAGATGTTTTAAATATGGGGGTAATTGCTTGTTGGCTGCTGCCGTACATATCAGCTGAATACTTATCAAAAAATTAAGGTATTTTTATGATTATTAAAGTAAGAAGGGGTGCTGTCTGCAGTTTTATTTTGTTATCTGTCTGCTTTATATGTTTAAATGGGTTGTGGTTTTCTGATCTTCTTTACGCTTCTGACAATTTAGCTTCCCGTAATTATTTGAGTTTTAAAACAGCGGATGAAAAAAATAATATTGAAATATTTAAAAAAGCGAGCCGATCAGTTGTATATGTTACAAATAAGGAATATCGGCGGGATTTTTTTTCATTTAATGTTTATGAAATACCCTCAGGTTCAGGTACCGGTTTTGTATGGGACAAAAAGGGTACCATTGTTACTAATTTTCATGTTGTCCAAAATGCCGATCGTGTAATGATCACTCTGTATGATCAGAGTCAATATAATGCCAAAGTAATAGGGGTTGCCCCTGAAAAAGATATAGCAGTATTGCGGATTGATGCGCCGGAAAGTAAACTCTCTCCCCTTCCGGTGGGGGATTCTTCAATGCTGGAGGTGGGTAGAAAAGTTCTTGCCATTGGAAATCCCTTTGGGCTTGATACAGCCTTGACTGTGGGTGTTGTCAGTGCGCTGGGGAGAGAGATAAGGTCTGTTACCCAGCGGGTTATCCATGGTGTTATTCAGACAGATGCGGCAATTAATCCTGGTAATTCAGGGGGGCCTCTTTTGAATTCGCTGGGGCAGCTTGTGGGTATAAATACAGCTATTTATAGCCCGAGTGGGGCAAATGTGGGTATAGGGTTTGCGATTCCTGTGAATACAGTAAAAAAAATTGTTCCCCAGCTTATTAAATACGGTAAATTGTACAGAGCTGTTATCGGTATAGAAATGGTACCGGATAACTGGTCAAAGCAATATGGGATAAAAGGGGTAGTTATCTCACGTGTTTTAAAAGGGATGCCGGCCCAAAGAGCGGGTATGACAGGTATCAGCCATGACCCCCGGGGTAAAATTATCATGGGAGATATTATTACAGGTATTGATAAAATAAAAATTGTTGACAGTGACAGCATGCTAAGTGCTCTTGAGGAATTTAAGCCCGGCGATACGGTAATTGTTATTACCAATAGACGGGGGGAAAAGAAAAAATTTAAAATAAAATTGCAGGCTCCAAAATAAGAGAGTGAGTCTGTTTTTAATATATATATTATGGCATTAAAAAAAATATCTATTTTTTTTTGTGGAACAGAGAATTTTTTATATTCCGGGTTGAAAAACGCTAATCCCCGAATCGATTTAATCGATTCGGGGATTTTTTTTGCAATGATTAGTGAATTTATTTTAAAAACCGATGTAACTATTCAGCGTCGCTGATTTAAGATACGCAGCAGGTTTAACCAGATTATACCTGTTGCCGTACATATTAGCTGAATAGTTAAAAACCGATCAACATTTTTGGAATTTATCCCATGAAAAAAGCAGTTTTTTTCTTTGCATTATCTTGTTTTGCAATATGTCAAAATTCTTTTTTGGCAGATGCCGAAAATAATCAGCCTGATATCAGAGAAATTGTAGATACGGTGGACAGGTTGTACAGAAGCAGCACAAGCAGAACAGATGTGAAAATGAGAATAATTACGCAAAACTGGGAACGGACATTAAGGATGATAATCTGGACAAGGGCTTTAAACAGAACTTTTATCCATATTGTCGCTCCAAAAAAAGATGCAGGGATTGCAACTCTTAGAATAGATAACTTAATGTGGAATTATTTTCCTAAAATAGACAAGGTGATAAAGGTGCCGCCATCCATGATGATGTCTTCGTGGATGGGTTCGGATTTCACCAATGATGATCTTGTAAAGGAATCTTCATTGCTTGGGGATTATCATGCAAAATTTGTATCTTCAGGAAATCAGGATGAAAATAATTTTTATATTCAACTTCTTCCAAAAGAAGAGACTGCCACAGTTTGGGGGAAGATAATCCTGATAATTCAAAAAGCAGACATGATTCCTCTGGAGCAGATATTCTTTGATGAGCATGGAGAAAAAATTCGTGTTCTAAAGTTTTATGATATCAAGACCTTTGGCAAAAGAAAAATACCTGCCACCCTGGAACTTGTATCTTTAAAACATAAAGGAAAAAAGACCATACTCCACTACGAAGATGCTGAATTTGATGCAAAGGTTCCTGAATCCATATTTACAAGGCGGAATCTTCAAAAAAAAAGATAAAGATTTTTAAATGTTAACTCTAAAGATTATTTTTAGAAATATTTTGCGCCGGAAGAGACGTTCCATCCTTACCTGTCTCATGTCCAGCGCCGGTTTTGTTATTGTTTCCATATCCATGGGTATGTCAGATGGAAGTTATATGGGGATTATCGATCTTATTACCCGGGACCAGACCGGGCATGTGCAGATTCATAAGAAAGGTTATCTCAACAGGCCATCTTTATATAACACCATAAACAATCCTGATTCGATTATAAAAAAATTGAATTCTTCCGGTTTTGTCTGCGCCTTGGCCCCAAGGGTATATTCTTCGGTTCTTGCTTTTGCCGGTAAAAAAACCACAGGTATACGCATAACCGGTATAGATCCGGAAATGGAGATCCGGACAACCAGAATAAAACTTAAAGTCTCAAAGGGGAGATTTCTTTTAAAAACACCTGCAAAGGAGGTGCTGATTTCAGATTCCCTTTCAAAGGCATTAAGCATAGGATTAAATGATGAACTCATATTGATAGGGCAGGCTGCTGACGGCTCCATTGCAAACGACAGGTTCATGGTGATTGGAATAAACAGCTCAAATGGGGCTGATTTTTCCGGAATGAATTGCTACATGCATATTAAAACCGCCCAGGAGTTTCTTTTTCTTTCCGGCCGTATCCATGAAATTGCCATTATACTCCATGAACATGCAAAATCGAAAAAAATTGCAAAGTTATTATCAGAAAAATTAAATAATAAATCCCTTGATGTTGATCCATGGCAGGTTATTAAAAAAGAATTTTACCAGGCAATGAAAACGGATTTAAGAGGCCAGCGCCTCTCATTTATCATACTGATGATAGTTGTTGGAACCGGTATCCTTGATACTGTTATTATGACGATCCTCGAAAGAACGCAGGAATTTGGTTTGCTCAAAGCCATGGGAACACGGCCCCAGGTTCTCATTAAATTTATTCTGGGTGAGACCGTGGCATTGTCCTGTATGGGAATTTTTTGCGGATTTATAATAGCTTTTGCAATAAACATGATTTTAACAAAACATGGTATTTATCTTCCAGAACCTTTTTATTTCGGCGGTGTTTATATTACAAAAATCCAGAGTGTGATTTCATTTCATATTTTCCTGGTACCTGCAATCCTTACTCTTGTAACTGCCCTTGCCGCATCTGTTTTCCCTGCATGCAGGGCTGCATATATACCTCCTGCAAAGGCTATAAATGCAGGGTGAAAAAACAGAGTTTTGTAATTATTGGGCTGATACGTATAGCTTCAGGTATAATCAGATCATACCCGAAGCACGCAAGATTTTAACCGGATACTACTGAGGAATATTATTAGTATGCTTTTAATAAAACTTGGATGGAGAAATATATTACGTAATAAAAAAAGGATGCTTCCAGCAGGCCTGGCCATTGCCGTGGGGCTTGCGGCGCTTATAGCTTTAGACGCTCTTGTGGTGGGGATGAAGGAAAATATGATAATAAACGCCACAAATACATTTTTGGGCCACGGGCAAATACATGCAAAAGGGTTCAAGGAGACCTTTGAAGCCGATAATATAATAAAAAATTTTAAGAAAACAGTTTCAGGATTAAATTCAGAAGAAAAGATTGCGTCATATACAATAAGGACAGAAACAGTTGGAATGCTTTCATCTGCTTTAAATGTGGAGACTGTTATGATTTTCGGCATAGACCCTGAAACTGAAAAGAATATTTCCCAGATAAAAACAGTTATTACAAAAGGTAAATTTCTTGAAAAGAGTAATCAAAACGGCCTTTTAATCGGTGAAAAACTTGCTCTGCTAGTTGAAGCAAATATTGGAGACAGGATTGTTATTACCGTTGCCCAGGCTAAAACAGGGGAACTCTCCCAGGAACTTTTCAGGGTAAGTGGAATTTTTAAATTCAGCATTAAAGAAATGGATGCAAAAACCGCCTTTATAAATCTTGACAAGTCAAGGAAGCTTCTTGGAATCGGGGAGAATGCCCATGAGATTGCTTTTAAATTTAATAAATTATCTGATATGGATGACCCTTTGTTAAATTTTTGGGCAAGGTATTCTGATTTTGGAAATGAGGCTCTACCCTGGACAAAGCTTCTCCCAGGGATAAAAGCGGTTATTTCCATGTCTTCTTTTGCCACACTGATTATGGGTGGGCTTCTTTTTGCTGTTGTGGCTCTTGTTGTTATGAATACTCTTTTTATGTCTTTATATGAAAGGATGCGGGAATTCGGTATTCTCAGGGCAATTGGAACCCGTCCCTTTCGCATGGCTGCCATGATTTTGGTCGAAGCCGGAGTCCTTTGCCTGTTGGGGATTGCTGGAGGAATTGTCCTGGGGCTGACCTTATCCGGCATAGCATCGATTACAGGGATAGATTATACTGGAATGGAAATGGGAAGCATTACTTTCAGGGAGCCGATACGGCCTGTTATTTCTTTTAAACAGATTACCTTACTTCCCGCTTGTGTTGCTGTTTTTACATTACTGGCCGCGGTTTTTCCTGCCATTAGCGCGGCAAAGCTTACGCCTGCTGAAGCCATGAAAAAAAGAAATTAAAAATGTCTGAAAATATTATTGAAGTTTTAAATATATCAAAACATTACGGGGAAAATGAGACAAGGATCACAGCCGTAAAATCGATAAGTATAAATTTTAAAAAAGGAGAATTTACTGCCATTGCAGGACCTTCGGGCTCAGGGAAAACAACCCTTTTAAATCTCATGAGCGGCCTTGATGTCCCATCAAGGGGGCGTATTCTTCTTGCCGGAAAAGCAATCTCCAGTATGAGCGGTAATGAGCTTTCGGATTTCAGGCGGGATCATATAGGCTTGGTTTTTCAATCTTTTAACCTGATTCCTGTGCTGACTGCGGCAGAGAATATTGAATATATTATGCTTCTTAAGGGAATAGGTAAAAAGGAACGGCAAAAACGGACATCGGCAATTCTTGCCGAAGTAGGGCTTGGGGAGAAAGAGGGCAGATTTCCTGCCCAGCTTTCCGGAGGCCAGCAGCAAAGGGTTGCCGTGGCGCGGGCAATTGTGTCCGACCCTGATATCATACTGGCAGATGAGCCCACTGCGAATCTCGATTCTGCCACAGGTTCAGGATTAATAGATATGATGAAAAACTTGAATGAAAAAACAGGGAAAACCTTTATATTTTCAACACATGATAGAATGATAATGGAAAGGGCAAAACGACTTGTTATTGTAAAAGACGGGGAGATCGCTGCTGATGGCCCTGGGGCATAAAAAAATTGTGCTGTTCTTTTTTTTTGTTTTTTCCCTTTTTCCCCATTCCCATGCAAATGAGGAAGAACCGATCTTTAAGGTAAAAGGGTGGATGAAAAGTGCTTTCAGCATCCATAACAGCTCCTCATTTAAAAATGAAACAATAAAAAAAACAGAGACACCTTTACGAATAGAAATATCCGGCAAAATAAACAGTGCTTTGTCTTTAAATTGTGCCCATGAAATATCTGCTCTTTATGAAAAGGAGAATAATTCCTCCAGGGGTATTTTTTTTAATACACAGATCCTTGAATACAGAGCAGATGATATAAATAAAAAGATATATTCCACACAAGACGAAAATTATACCTTTGAGGTTAATCAAAATTTAGACCGCTTTTTTTTTTCTCTGCAAACCGATTCAGCGGATATCGATTTTGGACGTCAGTCAATAAGTTTTGGTTCAGCCCGCTTTGTGAATCCTCTGGATGTATTAACCTCGTTTAGTTTTGACACCATGGATCAGGAAGAGCGCCCAGGCGTTGATGCCATACGGATAAGACTCCCTTTCGGTGAAATGGGTGAAATAGACGGAGGCTACGTTTTTGGCAATTCTTTTAAGTATGAAAACAGTGCTTTTTATATTAATACAAAATTTTCAGTAAATGATTCTGATTATACTCTGATGGTTATGGCTTTTATGGAAAACCTGCTCCTTGGCGCAGATTTTCAGACCTCAATTTTAAACGCCGGTTTTTGGCTGGAAGCAGGTTATGTATTCCCGGACGCACTAAAGAGCTCTAATATTGATGATAAAAATTATCCCACGGTTTCAACCGGTTTTGATTATAATTTTTTAAACAAATTGTACGGATTTATAGAATATCACTATAATGGAGCGGGTTCTTCATCTTTGGATCATTATCTAAAAAACGTGAATAAAGTTGCATATAAACAGGGACGGGTTTTTCTTCTTTCCCGTCACTATCTCATACCCGGATTTTTTTGTGAACTTTCACCCCTTTGCAATTTACGATCGAGTATCATGGTAAATTTGAAGGATGGGTCTTCTTTTATATCCCCCAACGTTGAATATTCCCTTGCTGAGGATTTTTACCTTGAAGCCGGAGCATTTATCAGCACCGGAAAAGACACGTCTGTTGATCACAGAAAACAGAAAGTTAATGTCGCCTCGGAGTTCGGCCTTTATCAGAATATCTATTTTTTTTCTTTACGGTTTTATTTTTAAGGGACTGGAAATAAATAAATTATTGGAATTAGCGCCCTGATTTAGGTCAGGTTTAGTCGATCAGATTGAACAAAACCGCAGGCATAGCAAGACTACGTCGAGGATTTTGTGATTGAGGATCGGCTGAAGATGGCCTGAAGCAGGGATGAGATTACGATGAGTTATTTATTTCCAGTTCCTAAGGAACAGGGACGAAATATCTCAACCCTTATACTCCTATAAATCTGCACATTAATTTACTGCATTCCGGAAAATGCGTACCCCTGATGTGAT
>JAUVKE010000280.1 GCA_030592105.1 Desulfobacteraceae bacterium | reverse complement strand
AGCAGGTCAGCCATGGAAATGGATTTATCATCGAAAACCAGTTTTTTTATAACAGCCAGTGAATTAGCCAAAACTGTCTGCCCCGTCGGCTGAAAAACAGAATCAGCATAATATTTATATTCCCTGCAATCGGTTCCGTTTTCTATGCACCCGTCTAACATGGCCGATAAAAACGGCTGGGGCATCCATTCTTCCTCAAGGGCATCGACTATATTCCATATTGTAAAAAGTTTTTCCAGAAAAAATCTGATCTGAGTTAAATATGCTTCAACCAGGTCTTCAAAGCTGGAAAAGGTCAGAGGATCAGGGGTTTTTTCACCCACCTGTACCCCCTTTAAAAATTTATGTTCTTTCCCCTGATTAAGCGCGTATTCCAGGCATTTCGGTAAAGAGAAAAATCCACCTAACTGTCTGTTTACCATGGCTTTGCCGGGAATCGCCCATTTCATGCAGCTTTGATTTGCCCAGTCCCTGGCATCTTCAACGGGGATTCCCACATTTGTAAGATAGGGGACCATCATTTCATCATTAAAGAAAGCTAATATTCCGTTTGAAAAAGGATCTTTGAGCACTTCAACAATCTTGTTATAAAACTTTTCAGGTGTATTTTTGTGAAGTCTTACGGCCACGGCCGGCTCAACAAATCCAATGGTTTTTATGGCATTGAGAATGATATATGTTAGATCGTTGGTCGCATCTTCCCCTAAAGGGGTTTGTCCCCCTATGGTTATTACCCTCTGGGTTACCTTAAATCCCCCTCCGCCCCCCAACGCAGGAGGATACAGCTGACCTTCGTCATTGATTCTTAAAATAAGATGTTCAATTAATTCCTGGGCCTCAGCTTCGGTTATTTTACCGGCATCCTTGTCTCTTTTATAATAGGGATAAAGGATCTGATCGATTCTTTCCCCAAGACCCGGGGCCTGACGGTCGAGAAGCCTGTAAATTAATGTTATGAGCCAGTAGGATTGCAATGCCTCATAAAAGCTTTCTGGAGGATTGCCTGGTATTGCTGTACAAATTTTTGCTATTTCAAGTAATTCATTTTTTCTTTTTTCATCAGGCTCCTGGTCAGCCAGTTCCAGGGCTTTTACGGAAAATCTTTTGCCGAATCTAATTGCAGCTTCCAGGGTTATAATGGCAGCTTCTAAAAAATTTTTTTGTTTAATATAATTTTTTGCATCATAATAAAAGTCTGGATCTGATGATATTTTATCTAACTTTTCCCTTGCCTCCCCAAGGAACCCGTTAAGTCCGATTTTAAATACCTTATCAAAGTTTGGAGCACCATTAAAACCGCCATGAATCCAGGCGAAGACTCCCTGATTAAGATAGGACCAGTATGGCTGCACCTTTTCTGGAAGCAGATTTCTTTCCATCCCATGGAGGGATTTACCTTTCCAGTATTTATGAATACTATGAAGTTCTTCCCGCTCTTCATTTGTAAGTAATGATTTAAAATTATTTTTTTCAATATATTTATCCAGCCATTTCCAGAAAAGTTCAGGATAATGAATCAAAGAATTGATCTTGCCGGTTGCATTTCCCACTATTCTTTCATTGGGAAGAATATAAAGGGTCATATTGTCAAGAAGGTGGGCAAGGGCCTTTGCTCTTCTTAGAACAATGGGCTCTCCTTCTGTATTTTTATACGATTCGGTTATAAGTCTCGGCCTTTCAATACACAGGGTAACACCGTCACGATAGGGCTGACGTTCTTCTGAAATATTCTCCATTCTGCCAAGTCCTCTAAAACCCCTGTTTTGATAAACAGGGTATTCCCTCATAAGCTGTGTGATTTTTTTCACTGCTACAGCAGTCATACGATCTCCTTTATGTTAAACTATATCAGCAGTGTCCGGTTAAAATTTTGCGTAAGGGGAGTTTAATTGTTTTTGTAGCGTATTGAATAAATTTCTTGAATTGATTCGCAATAGCGGAAAAACAATTAAACTTCCCGTATTTTCTTTTTTACTATTTTCTAACCGGCCATAGGGTAACCTTTGGTGTCTTAAAGAATTACAGATTGCATCATAAAAGGTCTAATTTTATTAATTATTTTTTATATCTTCCCCCATTTTTTTATGTAATCTTCTTTTATCTGGGGATTAAGTACTGTTACAGGGATTTCTCCTTTTTTGAAAAATTGTATTAAATCTTCACCAGGTCGGGAGATCAAACCATGCCTGGCTGTTGGGGATAAATGTGCGGAATGGGCAGTAACAACAACATTATCCAATTTCAACAGGGGATCGTCCATTCGAACCGGTTCTTCCTCTGTAACGTCTAATCCGGCCATAGCTATTTCACCATTAACCAATGCGCTGTGTAATGCTTTTGAATCTATAAGAGGTCCCCTCCCTGCATTAACTATACACGCTGTTGGTTTCATCTTTTTTAACTCATTTGCTCCGATCATATGTTTTGTTTCAGGGGTTAAATTGGTATTAAGGGCTACTATATCCGATTGCTCCAATAATTGACCCAGCTCTTTTGCTTCTTTTACTCCAAGTTCTTTAAACGCATCTGAAGCAAGGTACGGATCAAAGGCTATGATTTCAAGGCCAAACCCTTTAGCTTTTGGCAACATTGTCCTGGAAACACCACCTAACCCGACTATTCCCAATGTCTGCCCCCTTAGCCTTGACATGAAAGGCCAGATATTTTTTTGAATGTCCGGGTCAGGCTCTTTTTTCCATCCGCCATTTTTTACTTCATGATTAAGCTGGGTAATTCTTCTTGTACATGTTAAAATTAATGCCATTACATGATCGGAAACTTCTTCCCAGCAATAGTCGGGTACATTGGCTACAAATATACATTTTTCCGAAGCTGCTTCCATATCTATTCTATCGTACCCTATTCCCATGCTCGAAATAAAACGACAGTTTTTTAAACTTTCAATCACTTTTCTTGTATAGGGTTGAAGAGATCCAACACCGATTATTGCATCTGCATCTTTTGCACTGGAAATAATAGCTTCTTCAGAAAGTGCGGTGGTTTTTGTAAGTGTAGCTTTTATGCCATTTTTTTCCAGAAGCTTTTGATAATCAGGCATTCCGTCAACAGCGAAGAGTTGGGCTATCCGTAAGTTCATTTCTCCATTCCTTTTTTTTTGAAATCATTATTTTTTTCCGCAATTAAGGCAGCGCCAAATGCTGCTATTAATTGCGGATTATCAGGAATCATAAAATTTTTACCTGTAACATTATTAACAGCTTTAACCAAACCTTGATCCTGTGCACCACCCCCTATGAGCAGATAGTCTTTTTCCATTTCAACCCTTTCCGCAAGTGAACATATTTGTGATGCCAGTGCATGGTGGAGGCCAGCTAAAAGATCCTCCCTTGAGGCTCCTTCAGCAACCCTTGAAACCGCTTCGGACTCCATGAAAACAGCGCAGCCTGTATTAAATTCCACTCTGTTTTTCGATTTCAAAGAAAGCGTTCCCACTTCACTTAATTTAACATCTAAGACACGGGCGATCACCTGTAATATTTTTCCGCTCCCTCCGGCGCATTTTCCACTAAAAATAAATTTCGCCAGGGATCCATTCTCGCTCAGCCGCATGGCTCTGCTTGAAAGGGCACCAATATCAACTATGGTCACCACAGAGGGGAACAATAAAAATACAGCTTTTGCAGCACAAATCAGATCTGAGATAACCTCATCTGCAAAAGGAATATTTTTTGCTCCGTGTCCCGTTGCCCCAATACTGCATATGTCTGAAGGAGAAAGCTTTGCCAGATCAAGGGCCTTGTCCATTACCTTTTTTGCTGCCTCATTAAAATTTCTCCCGGAGGGGAGCATGCAGGCAGAAAGCATATTCCCGTTACTTATAATCACGCCCTTTGAATATGCTGTACCAATATCTATTCCAGCGGTATATTTCATTTTAACTCTTATTTAATCTCTGTAAAATATTCTGCCCCCGGTACCGGTTTTTATCAGTAGTGTCCGGTTAGAAAGTTGCAAAAAAGAAAATACGGGAAGTT
>JAUVKE010000035.1 GCA_030592105.1 Desulfobacteraceae bacterium | reverse complement strand
TTAGAAAGTTGCAAGAAAGAAAATACGGGAAGTTTAATTGTTTTTTCCGCTATTGCGAATAAATTTCTTGAATTTCTAAGTTTGCTCCGCCAAAATTGCGAAACTCGCTCGTGCCTCGCTCAAACAACCGCAATTTTTTGGCTACGCTGCACTAAGAAATTCTACGAAATTTATTCAATACGCTACAAAAACAATTAAACTCCCCTCACGCAAGATTCTAACCGGACACTACTGAGTACCAGTATATTCAATAATAACCGGAAGGGTTGTTTTTACAAAATCTTCCAGAGTTTTTAAGGTTTCTGTTCTATCTTTAATAATCGGCATCATAATTCTAATAAATGCAGCGCTTGTCCTTTTAAGTTTCAATCTTTTAGAAGCAACATGTTTGCGTATTTCAATCTGATCCGCCGTTAAATAGCCATCGCTTATATAATAATAAAGTACTAAACTTTGAACGCTGAGTTTATTTGCCAGCAATTTCCCAATAGTAAAATCATGATTTTTATCAATATTTAACTTGTAAAAACTCATTTCTGTAACCATGTTACCAGTGCCTCCAAGGCAGGCGGCTGCACCGTGAAAGGCTATTTCTTTATCATCATACCAGACTATGGCAAGATTTATTTTTTCACCTTCAGGAGAAGTATAATTTCGTAAAATTGAATAAGAGGTTGCAAGGGACTCAAAAACCCAATCTTCCATCTGGATTTTTTCCCCTGTCCAGTTACCGATTTTCATCGGAAAATCGAAAAGCTTTTCATTTTTTACGGGTTCAATATTATGAACTCTAAGTATGACAAAAGCAGTAACCAGGGTCAGAACAATGACCATGACAAATTGTTTATTCATTGTTATTTTTTTCAGTTTTTGGCTTCCAAAAGTTTATTGTAAAAAATATAATAATTAATCCTGCGGCAAATACAATTATTCCGGACAAATCATGGAGGTAACTTTCAGGGGAAGCTTTTTTTATTCCATAGTTGTCTGCAATAAAAATAAGCATTGCTATTCTGCATCCATTTAAAACAACTGCCAGGGGATAGACTCCAATAACAACAAAAATTTTCTTCCACAATGAAAGATTTGTAATATATGCCGCCAAAAGCCCCATGGCAAAAAAGGATATCAGGGATTTCATACCGTTACATGGTGTGCCGACATACATGATTGTTTCAGGCAGAATAATTCTGAATCCTTCCTGATAGTTTGGAATACCGATAAGGTCAATAATTTTAAGCCCCAGAGCTGTTGCTAAAGTCTTTGTGGGTAATCCAATAATATCGATAAACTGACCCGGCACAGGAAACATAAATAAAAGGAATAATATGGGGAAAATTACCATTTTAAAAGCAGCTGTTCCATAAAGGTATAAAACAGAGCCTGCCAGATAAAAAAAGATAGCAAAGCCTGAAACAAAATTTATATCACTCATAACCGCAATAATATGAATTAAAAGAGCAAACAGGATAAGGACTAATCCGAAAATATTGCTGGAAATTTTAATATTTTTTAATTGATCCCATTTCAAATAGATTAACCAGGCACTGATAAATGGTACAAAATAACCGTGGGCATAATATGAATCGACCTGGGAATACCTGTAATCCAGCCAGCTGAAAGTATGAAAAAAACAGGCAATAAAAGAAATGATCAATAAAAAACATTGTATATAATTTTGAATTTTATTTTTTGAGTTCATAAGCAAAAATAACTACATTTTCCGTATTTTATTTTTTGCGAATCCCTGACCAGACACCACTGTAATCAAGTGAACAATTTTTTCCATATCTTTTCGGGACACATGGGGATGAACCGGCAATGTAATAATTTGTTGTGCAAATTGTTTGGCCAATGGAAAAGCTGGTTCTTTTGAGTTTTTATTTTTTAATTGTGAATTAAAAATATTGTTTATATCTGGGACTTCATCTATGGAGTCGGGATAAGTATACATTATCCCCAATCCTTTTTTATCACTATACGATTGAATTTGTTCCAGTACAACCCTGTTTTTTATTAAAACCGGAAACCTCAGGCAAACCTGCGTTTGATTGTTAAACAAAGATAATGATTCGGTTTGAGAAAATAGCCTGGTATAATATTGAGTATTTTTTTTTCTATGGCTGTTAAAGCATTCTATTTTTTTCTGCCACCCCCGCATAAAACAGGCCTGGAGTGAACTCATTTTTTTTACTGGGAATTCAGTGTCAAAGATAGTTGCACCAATGTGTAAAAAGGGAAACAGTTTTGGAATCCAGAAAAAAACAGGCCGTGTAAAAAAAGTTAATAAAATCGCCTTGATAATAATAATATTTTTTTCAATTAGTGTATATGATTCCAAATAATCATATTCTTTCTGCAAATATTCAAATATAATACTATTATCGGTGATAAGTATACCCCCTTCAACTGCTGATATTGTTTTTCCCCTTCCCAGGCTAAAAAAACCGATATCCCCTTGTGTGCCCAGGATTTTTCCATTATCTGTAACGCCAATGGCCTGCGCTGCGTCTTCTATTACAAAAATCCCTTTTTTTCTGCATATATCAATTATTACCGCCACTTGAGCAGGCAGCCCAAACAGGTGGGGCACAATTACACATAATGTTTTTTTGTTTAATTTAGAGACTAATTGTTTAAAATCCATATCCAGGGTTTTTGGCTGCATGTCACATAACACCAGCTTTAAGCCAGCCTTTGCAACCGCAGACGGGACAGAATAGCAGACATACGCCGGCATAACCACTTCATTTTTTTCAGGATCTATTTTCTTTAAAGCAAGCAATGCCAACGTTAAAGCTGCTTTTCCTGAAGATAAAAGAAGGGAGTGCTTAACGCTGAAATAATTTTTCAATTCTGAATTAAAACGTTCTATTTTTTTTTGACCAGGGAAAATTCCGGGCAAGCCAGAGATGATGTCCCATATATAAATCGGGGCAGATGCAGGTGGTAATGTTCGTCCTATGCGCATGGAAGTTTTGAGTTCATTCAATTTTTAGCAATATTGTCCGGTTATATAGTACCTTACTCCTGAAAAACTGTCATAAAAAACGAGAAAATTATAATGAAAAATTAGCTATACAGTTTGTAGGTGCTTATTTTAATATATGTAAATACAATGAATTAGGCTACAGACAAAGCCCGCTTTGGACATAATATTTATCTTCCTGCCATTCCAGGGGGTTATTTCGGATATATCCCGCAATTTGATAATACGATTTTTCATTACGGATGATATGTTCATAATAATTGCGTTGCCAAATTCATTTTTCAAAAGTAGGGGCAGAATCCATTTCTGCCCTTGTAGATGATGGGACGGATATGGAATCCGCCCCATCATCTACAATCCGATGTGTTTTCTTATTACTGGCCCAACAATCCTTGTAAGTGGTGCGGGCAGTTTTTGCCAGTATTTAATTGCTGTACTGAAACTTGTTTTTTCCAAAACATCTAAGCCTGAAGATTTACTATTAATGGGAACATAATACCAGTGCAATGGTTCTGGTTTTGCCCCCCATTGTTTTTTAAAATTATATGTTCCTTCTTCCAGGGAGGACCGCCCAAAATCAAACCATTTATAGCCATTATCACATGCATATTCCAGCATTGTCCAATAAAGGAGCATGTTGGGAGCAAGGCGGCTGTATTGTCTGAGAGAAGAAGACCAGGGATTTTGCAATGTATCTTTAAACCCGGCAAATATGCTGCCGGCTACAGGGATATTATCTTTATATATTATGACTATTTTTGATCTATCGTCAAATTCTTCAAAAACGTTTTGCATTAATGCTTTTGAGTGGACGGGGGATCCAAGATCACGCATATTGATTAAAAAAACTTTATAAAAATCGTCTATCAATTCTTTACCGCCAATCATTGATATTAATCCGTTTTTTATTGTTTTTTTTATCTGGCTGCGAAGTTTTGATTTAAAACCCTTCATTAATGTATCAGATGTTTCGGGAAGCTCAAGGAGCATACGAACTTTCTGTGAATATGTACGAAAGCCCCATTTGTGGGAAATAAGTTGTGAGTCGCTGCTGTTTAAATCCTGAAACTCGTTTGAATATAAGGATGAGAGTGGCTGGGTGTGGCGAAGCTCGAGGGTCTCTGTTTTTAATTTTTGAGCAAGTTTTATAGCTTCCACCAACAGAGCTTTTTCTGTTTCTTCGTTATCAGCAAGGATACCGCCAGAGTCAAAAAAAGGGATCGATATAAGGCTGTTGCCGAAAATCAAACTTTTCAGATGAATAAGCGAAAGAATCCCAGTAATTTGATTTTTAGGGCTATTTGAATTTGTTAATTTATTGGATTGTCGGGCTGTAAGGTAGTACGTTTGATGACCGTATGTTTTTTTGATAGCATTTTGCCAGCCCGACAGGTGATAAATGCCCGATTCAGAATGTGATTGAACATACCCATCCCAGTCAGCTGCATTAATTTTATCTGAATATGTTATTCTAATTTTCATGATATTTATATAACAAATTGCTTGTCAGCTCTTTTTTTTACACAAAAAATTCATGTGTGTCGATTTTATTTTATCAATTTAAATACCGATCCTTTCTGCTTTGAATAAAGAGCAAATTAATGAATAAACGAAAAATAGAACTTGATTTATTGAGATAAAAGTAAGAGAAAATTGTAACTATAGATTGTCAGACAATTAACTTCTCAAGAATAAAACGTGGAGATAATACTAATCGTACATCTCCAAGCGATAACGGAGTGAAATCATTTATGTGACGGTCTATGTTCAGCGATGCTGATCATAGACACACTTCAGATGTAAGCTGAATAGCTACAGAAAATTGCAACCAAAGGAATAAATTGAGTATTTCGCCAAAAATTCATTTCCTGTAAATTTTAACCGGATATCGAAATTGGGTGAAGAATATGAACAAAACGCCTAAAAACAAAATAATCTGTTAAAATTTATCAGAATCAATATTTTTTTTCAACATATTTTTAAAATATTATTAATTTCAGGATAACTTCAGCTGTAGATTTTCATATAACCGGCATGCCCTATAGGGCACAACAAAATATGAAAATGAGATAGCGATTAATGGCATTTTATAAATTAGTAGAATTCCTTAATTCACAATTTATCATTTTCATATAAATTACCTGATTTTAAAATTCGGCACAAGGCCATAGAGAGGAAGGGGTATTGTAATACGCAGGCGACGATAATCTCAGAGCCTGGTCAAATTTCAGTAATACACTGAGCTATAATAAAATTTAAAAACCTCTGAAACTCGCTGCGCTCAAACAGCCAGAGTTTTTTAAATTTCACCATAGCTCAGTTTCACCATATGGCTTTATAAAATTTATTATATGAACATTTATATCATTGCTGATCTGAAAATAACATATACCCCACCACTTCAGAGGTATGTGCGACTTCTCTGTCCAAGGATTGTTCTTCATCAATCAACACATCAACATTACTCCCGGTTTTATTTTTCCAGCGGACATTGCAGGAATCTCCCCCATCCGCGGTTTGCATATCTGCTATAAATACCGGCGCATCATCAGCAAAGCTCTGATTAAAGGAAATTTTGTAAGGTTTTCGAGTTACCAGATCATCAGTTTTCCCAACCTCAAAGGTCAAACCATCAACTGATCCCAGGGAAGGTTCCCATGCTATATAGGATATTGTTTCTGTGAGATGACTTTCATTCACCACGTATTTTGATTCCTGTTCCTGCAGACGAAATTTAAAACCCACGGTAGTGACTTTTTTAACCCGGCTTGAAACAGCATCTTCTTCATTAACCGTGGATATTGATGTTATAACAACCGGTGGATCATTAAAAGATTGATCAAACAAAACAGTTTTAAATAATTTTATCTTATCAGTTGAAAAACTTCCGGCCTCAAAGCGTGTACCATCCGGTAAAAAATAGCTTCCACGCTCAATTACAAAATACCCAACAGTCTCTGTGGGGTGGATTCCGTCAAGATAATCCCACGCCTGAATTGAAATATCAAAACCTGATATATCGACATTGTTCACTCTTATTACAGCAGGATAAGAATTATTCAAGCTTAATGGCTTGGCAATAACAACCGGATCAGAAAAGGATTTACTGAAAAAAACTCTCCTGGGAATATGATCAATATTCACTTCACCAGTTTCCATGGCCGGCAGGGGATAATCTGACGGTAAAGGCTCATGATTTATTGACAATGTGTATATGCTTTCATTGCCAGCTTCATCTTCAGCCCGAACAGAAATAATATTTTCACCTTCAGCCAGTGGAATATCTGAAATTGACCAATTGCTTGTTCCAGAAGCTGTTCCGCTTTCACCAATGGAACTTGCCCATGTAACCAGTGTTACACCCACATTGTCTGAAGAAGTTCCCATCAGGATCATGGTTGATTCCCCTGTCTCAGATATGTAATCTATTGCTTGAGATGTAATATTTATTTCAGGGGGAATACTATCCGACAATAATGACGTATCAAATTCTATGTAATTGGAAGCTGAACTTTCTCCATAGTCATTATAGGCCCTTATCACAAAATAATAGGTTTCATTCTCATCCAGCCCGAGGGCTTCTACATGATATTCCGTTACATTTCCAGCATTTTTAAAATTTGCATAATCTCCAATTGTTTTACCATAATATATTTTGTATCCGGTAACATCACCGGCTACAGCATTCCATGTAAGATAAAAATCAGCATAGGAATAAGTTGCGGTTAATAAAAACAAAATCAAACTTCCAAACACCTGCACAACCATCTTTTTTTGTTCCATTTTTTCTCCATGTTTTCGTCATATTTTTCGTATTTCGGGTATCGTCAAATAGTGGGTGCAATACAAAAAAGTTACATACACCGCAATTATGGCGCCAGAGATATTAATGCTTTTTATGGATGCACGAAGTATTTATTTGACACCGATTTTCAAGTCGGCACAGGTAGGCTCAAATGATGTATTAACAAGGAGTTGCCGTGGGCAAACCTTATATATTCCGATGATCAGGACAGGGAAAAAGTTACCCGTAAAATAAAAAATTTCTTGCAAAGTATCAGAGTATATGGAATCTTACCGCAGGAAAATACATACATGTTACGTGATAAATCTGAAAACGAAATTATGACAAAAATATAGATTACCGGTGGCTTCCCAGGCTAAATCACTTTCTTTTCAATGGGTCAAGCCTGTAAGTACGCATAAATCGACTTTATTAATCAGCAACCCGATGACAATATCATACATTTTTTCCAGCCTGAAAAAACAGATTGTTTTCCGTACAAACCGCTTGATCAAGGTTCTGAAATTTAAGTTTTTACGTTCAATTTTTTGAGTGTTGCGCTTTTCTGTTTCCGTGTGGCGACTATGCGCTCCCCGGCCATCAGCGTAGTAAGATTTAACGCCAAAGGGCTCAAACAATTTTTTTTATGCGTCAGGGCTGAGATTAACAAATCTTTATTGACACCGATTCATTTTTCACTTATTCTGATAAGCTTACTTCTTAATATGTTACATTTTTTTTTAAGTTCAAGGAAGGCTATAATTTTAACCGTGAAAATAGATTAAATATTTTGATAATAGCGGCAACGCTTCAATCATATAAAGGTATAATTATGGAAATTCCAATAACAAAAGCTGCCAAATTAAAGTCGCATCCCGACGATGCTTCCCTTGCTTTTGGGACAATATTTACCGATCATATGTTTAATATGGATTATTCCCTGGAAAAGGGGTGGCATAATCCACGTATCGAACCATACAAACCAATAGAGATAGACCCTTCAGCCATGGTGCTTCACTATGGCCAGGCTATTTTTGAGGGCCTCAAGGCGTTTAGCGCCGACAGCAGCGTCCAGATGTTCAGGCCTAAAGATAACCTGAAACGGTTTAACCGTTCCGCCCGTACTCTATGTATTCCGGAAATTGATGAGGCTTTTGCACTTACCGCTTTAAAAAAGCTTATCACCCTGGACCGTGAATGGGTACCAAAGTCACATGGAACATCCCTTTATATCAGACCCATTATTATTGCAACTGATCCATATTTGGGTGTTCGGGCTTCACATACTTACCGCTTTTTTATTATTTTGTCCCCTGTTGGAGCCTATTACGCAGAAGGCTTTAATCCTGTTAAAATATGGGTAACAACGGATCATGTTCGTGCGGTCCCAGGGGGTGTGGGCGAAGCAAAAACAGCCGGAAACTATGCTGCCAGCCTTTACGCAGGTGAAGAGGCGGTTAAAAATGGATATACCCAGGTATTATGGCTGGATGGGATTGAGCGAAAGTATGTGGAAGAAGTCGGTTCAATGAACATATTCTTTGTAATAGATGATGAATTGATCACCCCCATGCTAAGCGGAAGTATTCTTCCGGGGATCACAAGGGATTCCGTAATGGAACTTGCAAAATCATGGGGAATAAAGACTGTTGAAAGAAAAATCAGTATTAATGAAATCATGGATGCCCATGGTTCAGGAAGACTAAAAGAAATATTCGGTTCAGGCACTGCCGCTGTTCTATCACCTGTGGGAGAGCTTAAATATAACGACAAGATCATCACCGTGGGAGATGGAAAAGTCGGCCCCATTACTCTTAGATTATTTGATGCAATCACTGATATTCAATACGGCAAAACCGAAGATACCATGGGATGGATAGAACCTGTGTAATTTCGTTTTTTTATTATTCATAACAGAATTTCGCATTAGATTTTTTTAAAAAAGCTACAATTTATTTCAGGAGAAACCAGATGACAACCGGCAGCACAAAACCGGCAAAAAATGAAATTACATTTTTCAGCAGAGGAGGACAAGGGGGAATTACATCATGTCAGATCCTTGCAGAAGCTGCATACATTGAAGGTTACAAGGATGTTATGTCAATCCCCCAGATAGGAGCCGAACGGCGCGGGGCACCCATCAGGGCATTTTTGATTATTTCACAGAATATCATACGAACAGTTTCAGCGGTTACCAAACCGGATGTAGTCCTTGTCTTTGATGAAGCAATGCTGAAATTACCGCCGATAATAAATTCTATTCCCCGGAAAAACTGCAAGGTATTAGTGAATACCGAAAAAATAAATAAAGATACTCCCCTTTCTGATGAAATAGAAATATACACATTTCCAGGAACCAGCATAGCAATGGATCTCGGTTTAACATTAGAAGGATTACCCCTCGTTAATGTGCCGATCCTTGGTGCTTTTTCAAAACTTACAGGGCTGGTATCAATGGAATCCATCGAAAAAAGCATCCGGAACAAATGGGGCGAAAAAACCGAAAAAAATATTAAATCGATACATATGGCCTTTGAGAAAACAATAAAGGCTAATTAAACTCCATATGTTCCATCTGCTTTACAATATTTTTTAAACGCTATACCATTTAATGTCAGGATGTATTTTGTTTTTATTTAAGAGGATTTACAAATAATGGAAAAATCAGACAAACTCCCTGCAGCGCCGCAGCCCTACAAATCCTGGAAGGAGCTGCCCCATGTGCCGGTCTCTTCTCCCCAGCTCGGCAGCATTGGCGCAACAGGCGAATGGCGAACATTTAAACCTGAACTCAATGCAGAGACATGTAATAAATGCGGCATGTGCTATCTATATTGCCCTGACGGGGTCATATCGTACAAAGAGGATACTCTCCCCGAAATAGATTACATGTTTTGTAAAGGCTGCGGCATCTGTGCTTCAATCTGTCCCAAAAAAGCATTGGAAATGGTTAGAGAAAAGGAATAATAAAAAAAAGACTATTAATGATGAAAACAGAACAGGAAAAAGAAAATATATTAATCATGTCCGGCAATTATGCTGCGGCATGGGGGGCTAAATGCTCCAATGTTAATGTGATCAGCGCATACCCAATCACACCCCAGACCACTGTAGTGGAAAAATTGTCCGATTTCGTTGATAACAAAGAACTTGATGCGAAATATATCCGTGTTGAATCTGAGCATTCAGTTATGGCGGCACTCGTAGGAAGCTCCATGGCAGGGGCAAGATCATTTTCCGCCACATCCGGACAGGGACTTCTCTATATGGCTGAAATGCTCCATTGGGTATCTTCATCAAGGCTTCCCATTGTAACCACCATTGCCAGCAGAGGAATAGCCCCTCCGTGGAATATATGGGCAGACTATACTGATATTCTTTCCATTCGTGATTGCGGTTGGATTATTCAGTTTGCCTCTACCCACCAGGAAATATTTGACTCCATACTAATGGCTTATAAAATTGCTGAAAATCCTGAAGTAAGCCTTCCGTATTTTGTGGTTTACAGCGGCTTTTCCCAAAGTCACACAAGCAAGCCTGTCTCTATTCCCGAACAGCAGCGTATCAATAAATTTCTTCCGATACTCCCTGAAGACGGATGGGGCCATCTTAACCTTAATCCCGACAAACCAGTAACCTTTGGTAATCTGGTTATGCCGGAGCAGGAATACCTTGATTTTCGTTTTATGATCCATGATTCAATGGTAAAATCGAAAAAAGCCATTCATAACACAATAGATGTATTCAACCAGAGTTTCGGCAGAGACTATGGAGGGCTGGTGGAAAAATACCTGTGTGATGACGCTGAGGTTATTTTAATAGCCTACGGAGCACTGGCGGAGCAGAGTAAAGATGCGGTTGACAAATTGCGTGAACAGGGTAATAAAGTCGGCTTGTTCAAACTAAGATACATCCGGCCCTTTCCCAATGAAGAACTCATCGAGCTTTTCAATTCAGATGTCAAGGTAATAGGTATAGTAGATCAGGGAACCGCATTCGGGAATCCCACAGGCGGTCCCATTTCCACAGAAGTCATGTCATTATTGTATCATACAAAAAACAAAATTGACGTTCTCCCATGTATATGGGGCATCGGCGGAAGAAATGTCTCCGTTGATGACCAGATAGGACTCTTTGAAAAGCTTCTGTATATCAAAAACAACAATGAATATCCCACAGACGAAACCTGCCAGCACGGTACGGTATGGATGGGGCTAAAAACCGGGATCTAAAAAGTATGATCACTACAAAGGAACTATTAAAAACTGAAAGCGTAAAACCAGAATTATTTTTGGCTGGTAGTTCATCCTGCGCAGGATGTGCATCTGTATTAGCTTTACGCTGGGCATTAAAGGCACTTGGGGAAAAAACCGTTGTTGTATCACCGGCATGCTGCGCAAACGTATATATTGGTTTGTGGCCCAAAGCATCACCTGCTGTCCCCTATGTAAATATGGCCTTTGCTGCCGGAGCCTCTGCCGCAGCCGGAATTGTTGCCGGATATGAATCTTTAGGCAAAAAAGATATTAACGTACTCACCTGGGCAGGGGACGGGGGGACTGTTGACATAGGGATTCAGGCATTAAGCGGAGCCATTGAGCGGAACACAAATTTCATTTATGCCTGTTACGACAATGAAGGCTACATGAATACAGGAACACAAAGAAGTTCCTCCACTCCCAAATATACAGTAACCACCACCACTCCACTGGGAAAGCATATGCATAAAAAGGATATCGCGCAAATTGTTGCTGCCCACGATATTCCCTATGTTGCCACCTGCCTTGCCACAGATCCTGTTGATGTTTACAACACATTTATGGAGGCCAAAGCCATACATGGTCCAAAATTTATCCAGCTGCTCACCCCTTGTGCTCCTGGATGGCGTTTTGAAGTATCACAGACCATAGAAATGGGAACACTGGCTGTTAAATCAGGCTTTTTCATCCTCTGGAAACAGGTTAACGGACGCCTGGAAATCAAGAAAAAAAGCTTGCGATACATGGATAAGCAAAAACGAATTCCCGTTGAAGATTACCTGAAGGGCCAGGGAAGATTCAGCAAATTAACCAAAGAGCAGATAGATGACATGCAAAACTGGGTCGATAAAAGATGCGAAAAAATTTCAGCCCGGGCTAAATATGAAGCAAACCTTTAATATAGCGTAACATAAATAAATTCACTCTGGTATCGGTCACCTGCGTATTTAAATACGCCTTCCTCATCTGACAATCTATAGATATTCAGATAATAAATTTTATACGGCCAGATGTTAGAACTGAGCTATTGCTGAAATTATTTATGTGACGGTCTATATCAGTAATCAACTGCACAATAAAGCCGGCTAAATCACGCCGGCTTTTTTTGTTTCATTTTTTTTTCAATACTGTTTTATATTTTTTCTCATAAGTTCATTTTTTAAACAGGTCTGCGCAAGTTCAAGGGTTACTCTGCTGCCTGGCTGAGCAAAAGGCTGGGAAATGCCCTTTCCGTCTATAATTTTATATATTTTGTCATCTCTTCCAGGCCCTTTTTTTGTGAGGACTTCGATTATATCCCCTTTAAAAATTTTATTTCGGACATCGACTAAAACCTGGCTATCCCCTTTTGGTTCTATTACTTTAGCCACAAAAAGTTTTGTGGTGAAGGTATCAGTATCTGCATAATCATATGATGCATGATCAGGATTGTTAAGATAAAATCCTGTGCAGTAGCCTCTGTTATTTATGATTGCAAGTTCATTTATCCAGTCCTGTTTTGCAGAGTAGTTATCCGGATTTTCATAATATAAATCTATTGCTTCCCTGTAGACTTTTACAGTTGATGCCAGATAATTTATACCCTTCATCCTCCCTTCGATTTTAAGAGATGTTATTCCTGCATCAATCATCTTATCAACATGCTCAATCATGCACAGGTCATGGGAGTTAAATATATAAGATCCCCTGTTATCTTCAGATATGGGCAAATACTCACCGGGCCTCAGATCTTCAACCAGAGAATATTTCCACCTGCATGGGTGGGAACAGCGCCCCTGGTTACTGTCCCTCCCTGACATGAAACTGCTTAAGAGACATCTACCGGAATAAGAGATGCAAATTGCCCCATGCACAAATGCTTCCAGGGATATATGGCTCTCCCCTGCAATCTGTTCTATCTCTTTTAAAGAAAGTTCCCTTGCTACATTTACCCTTTTAACACCGAGATTCTCCCAGAATAAAACCGTGGCAGCATTGGTTGTATTCGCCTGGGTACTTAAATGTACAGGAATTTGCGGAATAATATCCCTCGCACAAAGAAAAACACCAGGATCTGCAATAATAACCGCAT